>QHVD01000026.1:34605-54719 GCA_003222235.1 Gemmatimonadota bacterium
AATCGGGCGCGCAATCGTCCGCCCAGGAGGCGGAGGCGGTCGCGGCGGGGGCGGCGGAGCAGCTCACGGCCATCGAGGACCTCGCCCGCGGCGCGACCGAGCTGGCGCAACTCGCCGACAACCTCGCCAGGGCCGTACGCGTCATCCGGGGTGAGAACGGGCATCCGTAGGCACCGGGTGATGGATGGCACCCTGGCGCCGTGACCGCGGGCACAGGAGTCCGGGGCAGGGGTTTTTAACTTACGGCACACTTATTACTGTAGGCCCACGCCCTCGGGCTAAGGAGCATCCGTGCGGACACTCGTCATCCTGGGAATGGCTTTCGTCGGCGGGGCCTCCCACCTCCACGCGCAACGCGTGCACCAGTTCGAATTCGGCGGGTTCGCATCGTTCACGCGGTACGATCGGGCGTTCGCCCTCAAGAACCAGATCGGGGGCGGCGGCCGGATCGGCTACTTCTTCACCAGACTCCTGGGCGCGGAGCTCGACGCCGGCTACCAGAGCCCGAGCCCCAGGACGGGCACCGCGTCCCCCACTGTGGCGTTCGGCAGCGCGAGCCTCGTCCTCAATTTCGCGAGCGGGGACCAGCAGCTGTTCTATATCCTCGGTGGGGTCTCGCGGCTCGACTTCGAGAAGTCGTCGCCGTACCGGTTCACCGACAACGCCGCCCACGCCGGCATCGGCGACCGCGTGTTCCTTGGCAACTGGGGCGCGCTGCGCGTGGAGGCGCGCGCCCTCTATGCGCCCAGCACCGGGTTCGCGGGCGCGGACTGGGCCAGCCACGTCGTCGGCTCGCTCGGTCTGTCCCTCTTCACGGGCGGGGGCGTGGTCTCGGATCTCGACCACGACGGAGTCCCTGACAACCGGGACGCCTGCCCCAACACGCCCGCCGGCGCGAAGGTGGATGCCAAGGGCTGCCCGTTCGACTCGGACAAGGACGGCGTAGCCGACGGCTTCGATCAGTGCCCGGACACCCCGATGGGTGCCCGCGTGGACGCCAAGGGCTGCCCCACGGATTCCGACAACGACGGTGTCTACGACGGGATCGACCAGTGCCCGAACACGCCGGCAGGAGCGCACGTAGACGCCAGGGGCTGCCCCTCGGATGCGGACGGCGACGGCGTGCCCGACGGCATCGACAAGTGCCCCAATACACCCGCGGGCGCCACCGTCGACGCCAAGGGTTGTCCCTCGGACTCGGACCGCGACGGCGTCTTCGACGGGATTGACCAGTGCCCCAATACGCCCGCGGGCGCCACGGTCGACGCCAAGGGCTGCCCCTCGGACTCGGACGGCGACGGCGTCCCGGACGGCATCGACAAGTGCCCCAACACACCGCACGGGGTCGAGGTGGACAGCGTCGGGTGCCAGCGCTTCAAGGACTCCGACGGCGACGGCGTGGACGACTCCAAGGACAAGTGCCCCGGGACGCCGCCCGGCATGCGCGTCGACGCCAACGGGTGCCCGATTCTGTTCACTCCGGAGCGCACGCCGGTGATCTTGCGCGGCGTGGTTTTCGAGACCGGCAAATCGATCCTCAAGCCCGAGTCGTTCACGGTGCTCGACATCGTGGCGCAGTCGCTCCTCGCAAATCCGCAGATCCGGATCGAAGTCGCGGGCTACACGGACATCACCGGGTCTGCGGCGCTGAACCTGAGACTGTCCCGGGCGCGGGCGGACGCGGTGCGCACGTACCTCGCCCGCAAGGGCGTCGCGCCGCCCCGCATGATCGCGCGAGGGTATGGCCCGGGGAACCCCGTCGCACCGAACACGACACCCGAGGGTCGCGCGCTGAACCGGCGCGTGGAGCTGCACCAATTACCGTAGACGCGCGGGCGCACGGTCACCGGGCAGGGCGCGGATGAACCGGGAGAAGGGGAGCCAGCTCCAGCAGCGGGTCGTGCTGCTGGGGCTGGCGCTGGCCGGCGTTGCGTCCGCACTCCGAGCGCAGCACGCCGGGCAGTTCGAGGTCGGCGCATTCGGCTCCTACACCCGCTACGACAAAGCCTTCGGCCTCGACAACCGGGCGGGTGGCGGCGCCCGCCTCGGCTACTTCTTCGGGAAGGTCGTCGGGCTCGAAGCGGAGGTCCTGTTCCAACCCAACTACACCGTCAGCACCGGTGGCGCGGCGACCACCCTCGAGCCCCTGATCGCGAGCGGCAGTCTCGTGTTCAACGCGCTGCGTGGCGCCCGGATGACGCTGTACGCCCTCGGCGGCTATTCGCTCCTCGACTTCGGAACGCGCGCGCCGTACCACTTCACCGACAATGCGGCGCACGCCGCCGGCGGCGCGCGGATCTTCCTGACTAACCGGATCGCATTTCGCCTCGAAGGGCGGGCGATTTACACGGCCAGCACCAAGTCCACTTTCGGAGCCACCGCCGCCACCCATTACGTGGCGACGGCCGGGCTCTCGGTGTTCCACCTGGGCGCACCGCCGAAATACTCCGAGCCGCCGAAATACTCCGACAAGAACGCGACCCCCGCGACTAAGGCTACCTGCCCCAACGCGGCCGGCTGTCCGCCCGACTCGGACTCGGACAAGGACGGGGTGCCCGACGGACTCGACAAGTGCCCCGACACGCCCACCGGCGCGCACGTGGACGGGGTCGGTTGCCCGACCGACGCCGATCAAGACGGCGTACCGGACGGCATCGACCAGTGCCCGGACACGCGCCTGGGCGTGGCCGTCGACGCCAGGGGCTGCCCGGCGGACTCGGACGGCGACGGCGTGCCCGACGGCATCGACCAATGCCCCAACACGCCCGCAGGCGCGACGGTGGACACGAAAGGGTGCCCGACGGATGCAGACCACGATGGCGTGCCGGATGGCATCGACCAGTGCCCCAACACGCCCGCGGGCGCGACGGTGGACGCGAAGGGCTGTCCGGCAGACTCCGACCTCGACGGCGTGCCCGACGGCGTCGACCGCTGTCCCAATACGCCGCCGGGCACCCGCGTGGACACGACCGGCTGCCCGCTGAAGGAGGTCATTCGCGACTCCGACGGCGACGGCGTCCCGGACAACCTTGACAAGTGCCCGAACACGCCGCCGGGCTCGCGGGTGGACGCGAGCGGCTGCATCATCTTGTTCCAACCGGAGGCCGTGAGCCGGCCGGCGCCCGGCGCACGCCCGCGTCCCACGCTGATCCTGCGCGGGGTGAACTTCGAGTGGGGCAGATCGGCCCTGACGCCCGACTCGTACGCTCTTCTCGACCAGGTGGCGGGGTCGCTGATCGCCAACCCCGAGAGCCGAATCGAGATCGCGGGTTACACCGACAACACCGGCTCGCCCGTGCTCAACCTGCGACTGTCGCAGGCGCGGGCGGCTGCCGTGCGGGCGTACCTCGCCCGTCAGGGGGTGTCGCCCGGTCGGATGATCGCGAAGGGATACGGGGCCGCGGGCTTCGTTGCGCCGAACACCACGGCGGCGGGGCGGGCCCAGAACCGGCGGGTCGAGCTGCAACGGACGGCAGGACCGGCGGACGGTCTTGGTCCGCCACCGACAGCCCGTCGCGTCAGCGGTCATCAACGCATAGTTTTTGTGCTCCCGAAACACAGTCGAGCAATCGCATGGACGCCCGCCGGGTCCTGCCCGCTGTCGCGATCGGCCTTCTGACCGCCAGTCCGCCTGTCCACCTGACCGCCCAGTCTTCCCCCCACCCCTTCCAGGCCACCGACTACTACCGTCTCGTTTCAGTCGCCGATCCACGCTTCGCGCCCGACGGCCGGCGGCTCGCGCTCACGGTAACGACCGTGGTCGAGGACAAAGATCGTCGCCACTCCGAGATCTGGATGGTCCCGACCGACGGCCTGACGCCCGCGTTCCGCTACACCAGCCCCGCCGCGGAGGCGTCGCAACCGGTGTGGTCACCGGACGGCTCGCTGCTCGCGTTCTCGAGCAAGCGAGAGGGCTTCCCCGACGACGTCTGGTTTCTGCGCGCGACTCCCCCCGGAGGCGAAGCGTTCCAAGTCCCGGGCGTGCACGCCCTGCCCGTCTTCTCGCACGACGGCAAGTGGCTCCTCTATGGCTGGCGCGGCCCCGAGCCGGACAGTGCCAAGCAGGAGAAGTGGCGCGACCGCATCTCGCCGACGGCGATCACCCGCGGGCCCGACCCCAAGCGCTTTGACGGGCGGGTGTACACCTCGCTCCCCTTCGTGGAGGACGAGCGCGGCCTCGTCCCGCCGCGCGAGGCTCGGCGGCCGAGCCATCTCTACCTCGCGCCCGTCGCGGGCGGTGAGCCGAAGCAGCTCACGAGCGGCGACCTGAGCCAGCGCGACCCGGACTGGTCTCCCGACGGGAAGGCGGTCGTATTCGTGCAGGACTCCACCGAGCTCGACGAGGTGAGGAGCGAGCCGCGACCGCAGCTGTACGTGCTCACGGTGGCGGACGGCGTCCTGCGCCGGATCGCCACGCCATTCGTCGAGAACCGCGCACCGGCGTGGTCGCCCGATGGAAAGTCCATCGCGTTCGTCTGCTCGAAGGGCCGGGGTGAGGAGAACGACGTGTGCGTCATCCCCGCCGAAGGCGGAGCGGTCCGCAACCTCACGACGGCATGGGACCTCGATCCGACCGCTCCGTCCTGGGCACCGGACGGCAGGATGATCTACTGCAGGGCCGAAATCCGAGGCAACATCCACGTCTTCGCGATACCCGTGGCGGGTGGCGCAGTCCGTCAAGTGACGACGGGCGAGCGCCAGCTCGGCGGCTTCGACGTCTCGCGCGACGGGAAGTGGCTCGCCTACAGCACAAGCGACGTCACGCACCCGGACGAGGCATACGTAACCCAGCTCAGCGCCCGGGGGCCGGGGGGCCCGGGGGGGCCGGGCTCGGAGCGGCGGCTGACTTCGTTCAACGACTCGCTCGTGGCCGAGCTCGTGACAATCCCCGCCGACACCTTCTGGTTCCCGAGCGTAGGTGGCTTGCGTATCGAGGCGTTCCTGATGCGCCCTCACGGCTATCGCCCGGAGAAGACCTATCCCCTGATCCTCTACATTCACGGTGGCCCGCACTGGAACTACGGCAACGTATTCTTCCCCGAGTTCCAGTTGCTCGCGGCACAGGGGTACTGGGTGCTGCTGGTGAACCCGCGCGGCTCGACCGGATACGGCCACGCGTTCACGTTCGCCAGCCGGGGGCGCTGGGGGCTGGAGGACTACGAGGACCTGATGAAGGCCGTGGACCTGGCGATCGCGCGGGGCGGCGTGGACAGCACGCGGCTCGGCGTCGCCGGCGGCTCCTACGGTGGCTTCATGACCAACTGGGTGGTCGGGCACACGGGCCGCTTCGCGGCGGCGGAGAGCGATCGCTCGATCTACGACTGGTTCTCGTGGTACGGCTCGTCCGACGCGCAGGGCCTCACCGACTACGAGTTCTACGGGCCGCCCTGGAAGGAGGACTCGCTGTACCGCGCGCTGTCGCCGAGGACGTACGCGGGCAACATCCGCACGCCGATGCTCATCGTGCACAGTGACGACGACCGCCGCACGCCGATCGCGGACGCCGAGCAGCTATTCGTGATGCTGCGGCGACGCGGCGTGCCGGCCGAGTTCGTCCGCTACCCGCGCTCCTTCCACGGGCTCTCCCGCACCGGGCCGCCGTGGCTGCTGGTGGACCGGCTGGAGCGGATCCGCACGTGGTTCGCCCACTGGCTGGGGAACGGCGAGGGCCCGCCCGCAGCCGGCGCCGTGCACTGAGCAGCGTGACGCCCCGCGTCGTCCTCGCCCTCGCAGCGGGGCTCCTCGCCGCGCCACCGTCCTTGGCCGGACAGGAGCGGCGCGAGCAGGCCACGCCGCGCCGGCTGCGGGCGGCCGCGGCGACCGGGAGGCGGGTGCCCCCGACCCCCAGGTCGGTGCTCGGCTTCGAGCCGGGCGACGACCGAAAGCTCGCCGACTGGCCCACCCTCGTGCGCTACTACCAGGCGCTCGCCAAAGGGAGCGATCGTGTCCGTTACCACGAGCTCGGAAAGAGCACGTTGGGCGCGCCGTACGTGGCGCTCGCGATCTCGAGCGCGCGGAACCTGAAGCGGCTGGACTACTACCGACGCCTCAACGCGAGGCTCGCCGATCCCCGATCCACGAAGGGAAACCACGACCTAGCGGAGGCGCTGCGCCACGGCAGGACCGTCGTGCTGATCACCGCGGGGATCCATTCGACAGAGGTGGGCGGGCACCTCACGCCCGCGATCCTCGCCTACCGGCTGGCGAGCGATACGAGCGCCGCCACGCGCGCCATCCTCGACGCGGTCATCCTGTGGCTGGTCCCGTCGCTCAACCCCGACGGCGTCACGCTCGTCACGCGCTGGTACAACCGCACACTCGGCACGCCGGCCGAGGGCACCGACCCGCCGGAGCTGTACCACCACTACGCCGGCCATGACAACAATCGCGACTGGTACGCCTTCACCCAGGTGGAAACCCGGCTGATGGTGGACTCGATCCACAACGTGTGGCACCCGCAGATCGTTCACGACATCCATCAGCAGGACAGCGACGGGTCGCGGCTCTTCCTTCCACCATACCTCGATCCGATCGAGCCCAACGTGGACCCGCTGCTCGTGGACGGGGTGAACGCGCTCGGAACCGCGATGGCGTGGGAACTCGCCGGTCAGGGGAAGACGGGCATCGCGATCAACGCGATCTACGACGCCTGGACGCCCGCCCGAGCTTACCAGCATTACCACGGCGGAGTGCGGATCCTGGCGGAGGCGGCGAGCGCGAACCTCGCCTCGCCGATCGACATCCCGTTCGAGCGGCTCGCCGCCCGCGGCCGGGGCTTCGATCCGCGCCAGCGTTCCTGGAACTTTACCGACCCCTGGCCCGGCGGCCGGTGGACGCTGCGGGACATCGTCACCTACCAGAGCGACGGCGCCTACGCGCTGCTCGAGAACGCCGCGCGCTACCGCGACCGCTGGCTTGCGAGTTTCGTCACCGTCCAATGGCGCGCCGTGCGCGGCTGGAAGGGGTGGCCCTACGCCTACGTGATCCCGCGCCAGCAGCGCGACACCGTCGGCCTGGCCACGCTGCTCGACATCCTGCACCACGGCCAGGTCGAGATCCGCACCGCGCTGCATCCCATCACCCTGGGCGGGCAGCGCTTCGCGGCCGGCAGCTACGTCGTCGTGCTGCGGCAGCCCTACGCGGCGTTCGCGAAGACCCTGCTCGAGCCGCAGCACTACCCGGACCTCCGGCCCTATCCGGGCGCCCCGCCGCTGCCGCCGTACGACGCGACGGCGCACACGCTGCCCCTGTTGATGGGCGTGACCGCGGTCCCCGTGCGCGACTCGCTCCGCATCGGCCTCTCGGCGCCGGTCGAGCCGCCGAGCGCGACGCCCGGCTATCCTGGGTTTGCCGGGACCGATGCGCCGCGCATCGGCCTGTATCGCTCCTACGACCCCGCGATCGACGAAGGCTGGACGCGGTGGGTGTTCGATACCTGGAAAGTGCCGTACGTGTCGTTGGTGGATTCGGTGGTGCGCGCCGGCAAGCTGCGGGACCGGTTCGACGCGATCGTGCTCCCCGATCAGTCGCGGCACGCGCTTCTGGAGGGGTTGCCGCTCAATTACCCTCCCCCCTACCCGGGGGGACTGGGACAGGACGGCGTGAAGGCGCTGCGCCAATTCGTGCAGGACGGGGGCACGCTCGTGGCGCTGAACGACGCGCGAGTCGCTTCGCGATCGCAGAGCTGCTCCTCCCGGTACGCAACGTCCTCGAGGGCGTCGCGGACGATGAGTTCTACGCGCCCGGCTCCCTGTTCCGGCTCGAGCTCGACACCGCTCATGCGCTGGCGCGGGCCATGCCGGCCCAGAGCGTCGCGTGGTTCGAGAGCGGGCCGGCGTTCGACGTGCTGGACTCGAGCGCCGTGCGTGTGATCGGGCGCTATCCGGCCGACGCCGGCAAGGTGCTGCTGTCGGGGTGGGTGCTGCATCCCGAGCGCGTGGCCGGGCGGGCGGCCCTGGTGGAAGTGAAACAGGGGAAAGGGAGGGCCATCCTGTTCGGCTTTCGGCCTCAGTACCGCGGCCAGAGCATCGCGACTTACCCGTTGTTGTTCAACAGCTTGCAGCTAACCACCCACTAGGTGATGGCCGCTCTTGTCTGATCCTCCGTTGCTTCCTATTCTTCGGTTCATTCCTATTCTGTGGAATCGAATGACTGTGGTCCGCCAGGTAGGAGCCCTGTTGCTGGCCGCGCTCTCGATGAGTCGCGGCCTTTTTGCACAGGATACCGCCGCCCCCGACACGCTGGCTGCGCCGATGGTGGCCGCCGACCAGGTGCGGGTCCTGCTGCGCCCGCTCGAGCTCCGCTACGTGCAGCAGGAACCCCTGCTCCGGCCGCGCACGTCCTCGATCAAAGCCCTGTACGTGAACGCGTGGGCGTTCGGCTCGCGCAGACTGTGGCAGCTCGTGCGCCTCGCCGACGAAACCGAGATCAACGCGCTCGTGATCGACGTGAAGGACGACACGGGGTGCCTGCTCTACCCCTCGGCCGTGCCGACCGCCCAGCAAATCGGCGCCAACCAGTGCGTGCGCGCGAAAGACGCGCGGGCGCGGCTCGACACCATCGCGGCGCACGGGATCTACGCCATCGCGCGCATCGTCGTGGCCAAGGACCCGCGCCTCGCCGAGCACAAGCCCGAGTGGTCGGTGCAGGAGCGGGGGACGGGCAAGCTGTGGCGCGATCGGATCGACATCGCGTGGGTGGACGCCTATAACGATTCGGTGTGGATCTACGCCGCGCAGCTCGCCCAGGAAGCCGTCCACATGGGCTTCAACGAAGTACAGTTCGATTACGTGCGCTTCCCCGACGAGCCGAGGAGTCGGATGGCGACGGCGGTTTTCCCGGCCCACCGTCCGGGCCAGACGCAGCGCGAGGCCGTGCGCGAGCACGTCGCGCTGTTGACGCGCCGGCTCAAGCCGCTCGGCGTCCCCGTCACCTTCGACATCTTCGGCCTCACGGCCTCGGCCACCGGCGACCTGGGGATCGGTCAGGTGTGGGAGGACTTCGCGACCCTCGCAGACGTGCTACTGCCGATGGTCTATCCGAGCCACTACTATCGCGGTGCGTTCGGCTTCGCCTGGCCCAACGGACAGCCCTATCGCGTGGTCCACAGCGCGCTCTCCGATGCGTTGCAGCGCTCGCGCGCGCTCGCGGGCGCGGCGGAGATCCGGCCGTTCCTCCAGGCGTTCACACTGGGCCGCCGGCTCCCCCGCTATACGCCGTTCGAGATCCGCGAGCAGATTCGCGCAGTCGAGGACCTCGGGATCACGTCGTGGGTGTTGTGGAATCCCCGCAGCGTGTACCAGCGCGAGGCACTGCGTCCCAAGCCAGGCGTGCCTTACTCGGTAGGCGCCAACGCCATCCCGGGGCGCCACTCCGTGATGTAGCCGGCGATCGCCGAAGCCGCGACGGTGAACGGATTGGCGAGATACAGCCGACCGGGCCCCGAGCGCCCGGGGAAGTTGCGGTTGATGGCGCTGATCGTCACTTCATCCCGGGACTTCGAGACGCCCGGCCCCGCATTAATGCAGGCGCCGCATGACGGCTCGAGGAACGTGGCGCCGACCTTCGTGAACAGCTCGAGATAGCCCCGCTCCTCACAATAGCGCTTCACGTCCTGCGAGCCAGACTGGATGTAGAACCGCACCCACGGCGCGACCCGCTCCCCGCGCGCCGCGGCCTCCGACAGCACCCGGGCGTACATGTCCATGTCTTCTTTCTTTCCCGCCGTGCAGGACCCGGCATAGGCGATGTCCACGCGGACCCGCTCGCCCGCGTCGCCGAGCGAGAGCCCGTTGCCCGGGTCGCCCGGCAGCGCGAGCATCGGCCGCATCGCGCCGGCGTCGATCTCGATCACGTCGCAGTACCCGGCGCCGGGATCGCTTTCCAGCCCCTCACACAGTCGCTCCGCCGCGGCGCGCGACATGCCCCGGTACTCCATCAGATACGCGACGGTCTTCGCGTCGGGAGCGACATACCCGGTGAACCCCCCCACCTCCGCCGTCATGTTCGTCATCGTGGCGCGCTCGTCCACCGACAGCGACTCGACCGCGTCGCCGCCGTATTCGACCAGCTTGCCGATGGCCTGCCCGCTCTTCACGTACGGATGGCGCAGGATCTCCAGCATGAAATCCTTCGCCGTTACGTTGTCGGGCTTCTTCCCCCGCACCACGATCTTCACCGTCTCCGGAACGCTGATGCGCACGTCTTTCGTGAGCCACGAGTTGAAGATCGCCGTCGTGCCGACGCCGAACGCCACGCACCCGATCGCACCCGCATGGGGCGTGTGAGAATCGCTTCCGATGATCACCATCCCGGGCTGGGCGTGACCCTCGAGGATCTTCGAGTGGCAGATCGCCTCCGAGCCGTGGCGGCCCAGCCTCAGCTCGCCGTAGAGCTTGATCCCGTGCTTCTCCGCGAAGCGTCGCTGCTTCTGCTCGAGCTGCAACGCGACGTCGAGTAGTCCCTCTTTGACGCGCTCAGGCGTCATCGCCTCGCCCAGGAAGGTGAGGTGGTCGCGGAACATCAGGATCGAGCCCGGGTCGAACACCTTCTCGTCCGGCCCCACGAGCTGCTCGAAGAAGATGGCGGCCATCGGCGTCACGTACTCGTGGCTGAAGCGGATGTCGGTGACGACGAAGCCCTCGTCCCCCGGCTTGACCGCCGGGACGCCGATCTTCGCACGCGACGGATCCACCACCCAGTGGCGGGCTATGATTTTCTCGCCGAGCGTCATCGGCCGCGGCGGCGTGCCGGGCGGCGTGAGCTGCACCCTGCCCTGCGAGCGGGCCACGTTGAAGTTGAATAGCCCGCCGTACTCGATGATCCCGCGGGTGATCTCGCCCTCGCCCGCCGTGAAGGCCGACAAGGGGATCGCCTCGCCGCGCCGCACCTTGTCGATGATGGAGAAGTCGGTCGTCGTGAGCAGGCCGAGGTTCTGGCAGTTCTCCCGGTAAATCCGCTCGATGCTCTCCGCGATGACCAGCTTGATACCGGCACACATCTCGGCGTAGGGCGACTGCTCGCGCGAGGACCCCTTGCCCCGCCGCTTGCCGCTCACCGAGGCGACGAACCCGCCCCGCCGCACCGACCCGCGAGCGACGGGAAACGCGTCGGCGCACTTGAGGCCGAGGTAGGGGAATTCACCCAGGGTTTCGTCGTAGTAATAGCAGATGTAGGCGGGCGTGATCTCGTCGGTGGAGATGTCGTCGCGCAGCTTCATCCCGGGGCGCCAGTCGAGGTCCGTCCCCTCGAGCTGCTGCCGCACCAGAGCCGGGTCCTCCGCGAGGAACAGGATCCGGCCCTCGAGCCGGACCTCGTCCGGAAGCCGCTCGACGCGACGCGATGTGAGAGCAGCGAGCATCGTGGTAAGATCGCCAACGCGCTGCGGCCGGAGCAAGCGGACTTCGCGGGGCCGCCCCTAAGTGCAGTTTGTTGCAGCGCAGCCAATGAACTGCCGCGCATCGAGTTAGCTGCCCGACCGGGGGAGGTGGCTAGGTGCCTCTGGCCCGCGAGCAGGGACCCGGATAAGTTTGCGCCCGTTTTTTGACAGTCGCATCTGCCGGCCAACAGTCACTGCGGAGCGAGCACCTGGAACTCCCGACGTCGCATCGGTTGCCGCTGTCCTGGCTGCTCGAGGCAGCGAGCCCGCCGCTCCAGTATCGCGCTTACGCCGAGGTCGTCCCGGAGAATGCTCGTGATCCCGAGCGGCTGGCGGCATTTCACCGGGCCGTGCTCGAGTACAAGCCTGCCCAAGCGATCGCCCGTAGGCAGAGGCCGAACGGCCTGTGGGGTGGTAACGTGCTCGGGCCGACAGCATCGAAGGCGCACGGCTGGAGCGAGCCCGGGACGGTCTACCAGTACCGGCGGCTCCTCGAGCTCGGGTGGCCTCCCACCGAGCGGCCCTTCAGGGACGCCGACCGGTTCCTGTTCCAGATGCTCTCGCGCATCGAGCCGGACGACGCCGACCCACGCGTCGCCCAGAAAGCGCTGGAGCTACTGGTCGAGTTTCAGAAGCCCGCCAAGGCTGACCCCGGGCTGGGCCGCTGGGCGCGGCAGATGGGCCGGCAGGCGGCAGCCTGCGCCCTGGCACGCGGCAGCCACGTCGACGATCCGCGGGTGCGAGGCACGGCGCATAGCATCGCGAGCAACATCTCCCAGTATTTGCGCAGTGAGCTCGTGCGGAAGCCGTTCCGGAAGGCACAGGGCAAGACCGTGCTCGACCCGGCTGCCTTCCCGCCGACCATCTTCGCCGTCGAGATGCTCGCCTTCCTTCCCCCGGTCCAGCGGGAGCGCGCCGGTTTCATCGAGCGGCTGGGCAGCTATTTCTCGACGCCCTCGCCGCGGCGGGCGTTTTACATCCTGGCTGGGAGGAAGATCCTGAAGCCCGTATTCGAGCTGCTCGGCGACCCGTTGCATGCGGACGCAGCCGGCCACGTGGACGACGTCCCGTTCGCCCTGTACTGGCTCGAGCTGCTGGCCCGGCTCGGTTTGGCACGCCAGATCCCGACCGCGAGCCGCGTCCTTGCACGGCTCTTCAGCGAGTGCGACGAGCAGGGGATCTGGAGCCCGAAGAGCCTGCGCGCGGCGCCCAAGACGAAGAGCCCCCTGACAGCGCACTACTTCCCGCTCGAGGGACCGGGTAAGAGCCCGGCGCAGCGCCAAACGGACGTGACGTTCCGGCTGGCACTCATCGCCCGGATCATGAGCGTGCCAATCGAGGTGGTCTAGGGTCTCGCGTGAGGCGGTTGCTCGCGCTGCTCTCCGCCCTGGTCGTCGCGTGCTGCGCCGCACCGATTCCGCAGGCCGAGCGCTTTCCCGCCGGCACGCCGTTTACGGCGCGCTTTCGCGAGATCGAGGGACGGAGGATTCGCTACATCGACGCAGGCCAGGGAACAGCCGTGATCTTCCTTCACGGCCTGGGCGCTTCGATGTACGCATGGCGCAAGAACCTCGCGCCCGTGCTGGCGGCGGGGTTTCGCGTGGTGGCTTTCGACAACCTGGGATTCGGCTCATCCGACAAGCCGGCGCACGGTTATACGAACGCCGACTACGCTCACCTGCTCGTCACGCTGATGGACTCGCTGCGCGTGAGCGACGCCGCACTGGTCGGGCACTCGATGGGCGGCGCCGTCGCCGCCGAGGCGGCGCTCCGGTCTCCGAAGCGGGTGAGCGCCCTGGTGCTGATCGATGCGGCCGGGCTGGGTACCCGCGAGCCGATGCTCTTCCGCGTCGCCCGCTGGCCGGTCCTCGGACCCGGTCTTCTCTCGTTCCGCGGACGCGGACTCGTCGAGCGGCTCCTCAAGTCCACGTACGCCGATCCCAACAAGGTGAGCGACGGTGACGTGGACCAGTACTATGCGCCGGTCGCCGACCGCGATTACGGTCGTGCGCTGCGAGGCGTGCTGCGCGAGTTCCGCTTTGACGCGCTCGGCGGACGCCTCGGCGCGATCGCGGTGCCGACGCTCGTGCTGTGGGGAGAGGAGGACCGCTGGATCCCGATCGCGGCCGGCCGCGCGATGGCGGCCCAGCTTCCGCGCTCTGCGTTCCTCTCGGTGCGGCACGCCGGGCACTCGGTCCAGGAGGAGGCGCCCGACGAGGTGAATCACCTCCTCATCAAGTTCCTCCAGGAGGGCCTGCCACGCGTCCCGGAGAACCTGGCAGGGTTGGAGTCTCCAGCCCCGGGCCCGTCCCCACCCGTTCCCGGGAGCATCCAGGAGAGACCGGGCCTCTTGGCGTGGCGGTCGAAACGGCACTAGATTTATTCAACCATTCGGTTGATGCTGCAGAGCGTGCGACACAAGTTAAGCAGCAGCAGAGCGTTACGGATAGTCACCGCGGCCCGCGACGAGTTCGCGCGCCATGGGTTCGACGGCGCCCGCGTGGATCAGATCGCGCGTCGGGCCGGGGTGAACAAGCAACTGCTGTTTTACTACTTCCACTCCAAGCGCGGGCTCTTCGACGCGGCCCTCACCTCGGGCGGAGCCGAGTTCGAGGAGGCTCTCGCGCAGCTCGGCAGTCGGGACGGCCGACCTCTCGACCGTCTTCGCGCAACTCTCGAAGCGCAGTTCGACTTCCTCGCCACCCATGCCGATCTGGTCACCCTGCTCACGCAAGGCGGGCGGTCGGGAACGCGGCCGTTCGCGCCAGCCATCAAGCGGCTGGTGGTGCTCCTGGCGGAGGGACAGGGCCTCGGGCAGGTACGCGACGACGTGGACCCGCACCTCGCCGCGGCGCAGGCGCTGGTCCTGATGGTCGCGTACCTGGGACTGGAGCCCTTGATCACGGCAAGCGCGCCCCCGCTCGGCGCCGATGAGCCGGCGCTGCGGGAGCGCTGGAAGGAGGCAGCGGTCAGGCTCGTGCTCCAAGGAGTCACGGCCCGTTGACCCTCACCATGCGATCCAGTACGACGCCTTCACGAGGAAGGTGTTCTTGGGGTGCAGGTCGAACAGATCCCGGAGGTTGCCTGCAAGCGAGCGCGGCCCTTCGAGCGGGGCGTAGTCGGTGCGCCCCTGCGTCCAGACGACGAACAGAGTCGAGCCGGGTCGGTACTCCCAGCGCAGCACGGCGGTCGAGTTGAACTCCTTGTCGTTAAACCCGTCGGGCGTGGCCGCGTAAGGTTTGTAGCGATTGTCGAACGCTGCGGCGTTCGGGTCGGCCAGCTCACGCAAGCTGGAGTAGGTGCCTTTGCTGATGAACGGCTGGGCGTAGAGCTGCAAGGTGAGGACCGTCGAGAGAGTATAGTCGACCCGGCCGGTGAGTGACACCGTTTTCTGGTTCAGATGCGCAAACGTGAAGTGCACGCCGGCCGAGTCGGCGATTGTGCCGTGCGGCTGAACGTCGTTGACGTTGTGCGTCGCGCTCAGGGTCACGGCTGCATTGACCTGGGACGCCACGCGGAACGTGATCTGGGTATTGCCATTGAACTTCTCGGACCGGCCTCCGTCGCCCCGCCAGTAGTTGAACCACACCGACGGCACGAGTGGAGGGCGCGCGTCCCCGTCCACTTCCCCCCACGCGGACAGGTAGGGATCGGCCCGCACGGCCGGCCCCCCTCGCGAGCAGTTTCGATCGCAGAACGTTGTGCCGAGCTGGCCCGCCGTGACGCCCCCCATGACCCACCACCTGTTGTTCAACTGGACGTGCCCGTTGGTGTTCGCCGCACGCTCGACGGGCGTGCCGGCCGCCGTCCAGTACTGCCACCAGTTGAAGTTCCACCATGCTTGCTGGTACACCGATGTCGGGTGCAACGACTGCACGCCGAACCAGGTATTCCAGCTCTGCTGGTCCGCCTGCAACAGGAAGCCCAGGTCGTTTACTTCGAAGCCGGGCGAGCGCCGCTGGTAGCTGGTCTCGAACCGCGTCACGCCCCCACCGACTTTGCCGAACAACAGCTCCTCCGCGTCGCCCGCGAGCGACGTCCGTGTCGGGTCGTGGGATACGCCGGCGCCGGGCCGCTGGTAGTAGTGGACCGGGTCCCGCTGCGTGAGCGCGATCGCCGCCGCTGTGCCGGTGAGGCGGCTCAGGTCGAAGGATCCGGAGATCTGGTAGTGGCTCCTCAGGAACCGGTGTCGAAAGTCCAAGGCGGTCACGTAGGCGCTTCGGCGCAGCAGGCTATCGGTCCACCGGTCGAGGCTGCGATTCACCGCGGTGAACATGAGCCCGATGCCGCTTTCACCGTTCCGGAAATCCTGCTGCGCTCGCACCACCGCGTAGTTGGTGGTCGGCTCCACAGTCCGGTCGAACGTGCCTGCGGCGCGCTCGGTGACCGCGTCGAGGACGCCGACGGTCTGGCCGCCCCGGAGGCGGCCGGTCAGCTTCGCTGCGCCGTAGATGGTCGTCGCAGTGGGCGATTCTGGGTCGCCGTCGCGGAGCTGCGGCGCGCGGCCGATGCGCCGCGAGTAGAACAGGCCTTCGCTGTTACAGTTCACCTGGTTGCAATTGACGTCGAACCGAAAGATCCCCGCGCCCTGGACGAAGAACGGCCGCCGTTCCTGGAAGAACGACTCGAAGACGGTGAGGTTGAGCACCGCCGGATCCGCTTCCACCTGCCCGAAGTCGGGGTTCACCGTGCCATCGAGCGTCAGGTTCGGCGTGAGACCGTACTTCAGGTCCGCGCCCGCAGTGAGTTTCTGTGAGCGGTCAAAGCTCGTGCCAGTCGGAACCGACACGTTCTTCGTCACCACATATGGCGCGACCTCGGGCCGGCGCGGCGAGGGCAGGCCAACGA
The DNA here is from genome assembly GCA_003222235.1 of Gemmatimonadota bacterium. Taxonomy (GTDB): domain Bacteria; phylum Gemmatimonadota; class Gemmatimonadetes; order Gemmatimonadales; family GWC2-71-9; genus AG12. The sequence continues at coordinate 50,831 of QHVD01000026.1, forward strand.
GGCCGGTCAGCTCCCCCAGCTGTGATGAGATCCCAGCCTGGGAATTGCGGTACACCGGCCAGCTGACCCGCTCGGGGTACCGCTGGATATCGCGCCAAACCCCGAACCCGAACGTGTTCGTACCCCGAGGCACGTAGCGCAGCTGCGACAGCGGGATCCGGAACTCGGCCGCCCACCCGAGGGAGTCTACCGCGGTGGCAACCTCCCACACGGCGTCCCAGGCGTCGTCTTCTTGCTGATCGTTGTAGATCGCGTAGTCGCGTTTCACGCCGGCCGGATTCACGGCGAACTCGTAGCCGGAGCGTCGATCGTGATAAGAGTCAATCATGATCTTCAGCTGATCGGTGGCTGCCCGGACGTCGCGCCGAGCGAGGAGCTTGAGAATCGAGTCGGGATGCGGGTCGAATGCCCGAATGAAGACGTAGATGTTACGGTCGTCGTAGGCAACTTTGGCTTCGGTCGGGAAGCGGGGATCTCCATCCTCCTTCGGCTGGAACTCACGGAACTGAGTGATCGCCGGCGCCGTGCGCCAGACCTCGTCGTCGTCCCGGCCGTCGATGAGGGGCGCGTGCACCGTGCGCACGGCCGTGGCCGTCGTGGCGGTCGGCGGGCGAACGGAGTCGTCTGCAGCGGGCGTGTGGGCCTGAACGACGAGGGCAAGCAATACGGCCGACGGCATGGCACGCCCCGGGGAGCTGGATGGACTGTTAGACAGGTGATACGTCGAAACGGTTGAGGTCGTTTCCGGGCGGGCACGAAAAACCCCCGGGGGCGGTGCCCCCGGGGGTGCGGGTCGGTCCGGTTCAGTTCTGCTTCGCCACGAGGCTCGGTTCCACCGGCGCCGGGCGCTCGAACACCAGGTGGCCCGCCTCGAAACGGGCACCACGGAGCGCCAGGCTCAGCACCTCGCCCAGGTCCTCCACCAGGTGGACCTGCAAAGACTTGCGGACCTCGTCGGGCAAGTCGTGCAGGTCGGGCTCGTTCTCCCTGGGCAGGATGATCGTCTTGATCCCCGCCCGAACGGCGCCCAGGATCTTCTCCTTCACGCCGCCGATCGGGAGCACGCGTCCCCGCAGCGTGATCTCGCCGGTCATGGCGATGTCGTGGCGCGCAGGCCGCTTGGAGAGCGCCGATACCAGGGCGGTCGCCATGGTCACGCCTGCCGAGGGACCGTCCTTGGGGATGGCGCCCGCCGGCACGTGAACGTGAATGTCCACGTCTTTCAGGGCCTCCTCGTCGATGCCGAGCCGGTCGGCGTGGGACTTGGCGTAGGTCAGGGCGGCGCGTGCGGACTCCTTCATGACGTCTCCCAGCTGACCGGTGAGCACAAGCTCACCCTTGCCTTGCATGACGCTCGCCTCGACGAACATGATGTCGCCGCCCACCGGCGTGTAGTACATCCCAGTCGCGACGCCGATCTGGTCCTCGCCCGCCTTGTGCTCCGGATGTACTTTGGGCCGGCCGATCAGATCGTGCACGCCTTCAGCCGTGACGCTGATCCGCTCGGCCTCACCGGCCGCGATCCTGTGCGCGACTTTTCGGGCGAGCTTCCCGATCTCGCGCTCCAGCTGGCGGACCCCCGCCTCGCGGGTGTAGCTCGCGATCATCTCGCTCAGCGCCTCGTCCGTGAGCTGGAGCTGCTCGCCCGTCAAGCCATTCTGTCGCAGCTGCCGCGGAACCAGATAGCGCTTTGCGATCTCGAGCTTTTCGCGCTCCGTGTAGCCGGCGAAGCTCACCAGGTCCATCCTGTCCACGAGCGGCCCGGGGATGGACTGCGGGAAGTTCGCCGTGGCGATGAACAGCACCTCCGACAGGTCGAACGGCACCCCGAGGTAGTGGTCCGTGAACGAGTCGTTCTGCGCCGGGTCCAGCACCTCGAGCAGCGCCGCCGCCGGATCGCCCTGGAACGACACGCCGAGCTTGTCCACCTCGTCGAGCAGGAAGACCGGGTTCTTGGCGCCGGCCTGCTTCATCCCCTGAATGATGCGGCCAGGCATGGCGCCCACATAGGTACGCCGGTGGCCCCGGATGTCGGCCTCGTCCCGAGCGCCACCGAGCGAAATGCGGACGTACGGCCGCCCCATGGCCCGGGCGATGGACTTCGCGATTGACGTCTTGCCCACGCCCGGCGGGCCGACGAACAGCAGGATGTGACCCCTCTGTTTGTCGTCGTCGTTGCCGCGCGGCGGCATACCCTCCTCGGATCCCGCTTCCTTGGACTCGGGCGCGCGCCGCCGCTGGCGGAGCTGGCGCACGGCGAGGAATTCGAGGACCTGGTCCTTGACATCCTTGAGGCCGTAGTGATCCTCCTCGAGGGTTTCGGCGGCGCGCTTCAGGTCCAGCGCCTCCTCGGCGCGCTTGTTCCACGGTAGCTCCGCCATCGTCTCGAGATAGGTGCGGATCACCTGCGCTTCCATGGAGTCCCGGTTCGCCCGCTCGAGCCGCCGCAGCTCGCTCTCCACTTCTTTCTTCGCTGCCTCCGGCAAGCCGAGCGCCGCAAACCGCTTGCGCAACTCCTCGACTTCGCCTCCTTCGTCCTCTTCTCCCAGCTCCTTGCGGATCGCCTTCATCTGCTCGCGCAACAGCATCTCGCGTTGCCGCTCGCCCAATTCTTCCTGCACCTGCGACTTGATGTGCTCCTGGGCGTCGAGCACGGCGATCTGGCGCTGGACGTGCACCAGAACGCGGCGCAGCCGCTCCTCGACCGACAGCGTTTCCAGCAGCGCCTGGCGCTCGGCCGGCTTGATGTCGAGGTAACCCGCGACCAGATCGGCGAGCCGGCCAGGGTCGGTCACGCCGTCGAGCACCTGTCGAACCACCTCCTCAGGGAGCCCGGACTTCTGCCCCAGTTCGGCGGCCCGGTCCCGGGCCTCGCGGTACAACGCGAGGAAGGCGGGGTCATCGGACTTCAGCGGCATCATATCCGCGACCTCGCGGACCACCGCCTCCAGGTGCCCTCCGGTCTCCACGAAGTGGAGCGCCGTGCCGCGCGTCTCCCCATGCAGCAGCAGCTGCACGCCGCCCAGACCGCGCTGGATCTGGCTGATCTTGGCGATGGTCCCCATCGGATAGAGAACTCCGGGCGTGACATCATCGACGTTCTCGCGCTGCGCGACGGCAAGAATGAGTCGAGATTCGCTCTTCAGCGCCGCTTCGATTGCGCGGAGCGTCGGGGGACGGCCCGCGCCAACGGGCATCGAAACGCCAGGGAATAGCACCACCTCCCGGAGCGGGAGCACCGGAAGCGTCAATCGCTCAGACATGGACTTCGCTCACTTTAGAGTGTGTGTACCGCATCGTGCCTGTCCGGGGTTTCGCATCGACCATGCCAGTAGAAGAACGTCAAAAAGGGGGACCGCGTTCCTCCACGGGCGGTCAATTAGGCAGAAGCTGCCGATTCTGCCGCGCGTGATCGGTCTCGCTGGCGCCGATCGCTTCCCCGTAAGTCGAGATGCGTTGGACGGTTGCACCGTCGCGCCGCCGCAGCTAAATCTATGCGCCCACTCCTCTCGAGCTCGCATGAACGAGGCGGACAAGTCGCTGACCACGCGACTGATCCAAGCGCTGGGAAACGCCTTCACCGTTGAGGGAGAGCTCGGTCGCGGTGGTATGGGCGTGGTGTTCAACGCCCGTGACGAGCGGCTCAAGCGCCAGGTGGCCATCAAGGTCCTCCCGCCCGAGCTGGCGTTCCGCGAGGAGATCCGAATTCGCTTCCTGCGCGAAGCCGAGACCGCCGCCCGGCTGTCGCACCCGCATATCGTCCCGATCCACTCGGTGGGCGAGAGTCCGGACGGGCTCGTCTATTTCGTCATGGCCTATGTGGACGGCGAGTCGCTGGCCGCGAGGCTCAGGCGACGGGGCCGGCTACCCGCCGAGGAGACGCGCCGCA
>QHVD01000139.1 GCA_003222235.1 Gemmatimonadota bacterium
CAGCGGGAAGCCCTGGGAGATCGCCCGCAGCCCGGCAGACTCCGGCGTCAAGTCGATCTGATCGGGGAAGTCGGCGCCGCGAACGATGCGCGCGAGCGCCCGGAGCGCCGCATCATCGCGACGGTACTCCTCAACCAAGGCCTCGAACGAGCAACGCCCTGCGCCGTCGATGTGGGGGTAGGTGGCCCCCGGCGCATCGAAGCCCGTCGCCCCCTCGCGGCGCTGGACCTCCGCGACCTGCTCCGGCTCGACGAAGAGGAAGGCGGCTCCGGGGTCGATGAACCGACGAATGAGCCAGGCCGTGGCGGTGCGGTTCACGCGAATGTTCCGGCGCGTCACCCACTTCACGCTTCTCCCTCCCTGCCCTTTTCAGCTGACTGTGGTTGCGCGCCGCACAGAATTCGATCCTTCCGCATGCACCAAGGTGATCCGGAACGTTGATCCGCGCCCCTCGACGCTTTCCAGATCAATTCGCCCGCCGTGAGCCTCGACCGCCCAGCGAGCGATGGCCAGCCCGAGGCCCGCCCCACCGAGATCACGCGATCGCGCCTTGTCGATTCGGTAGAAGCGATCGAACACGCGGTCGCGATGTTCCGGTGGTATGCCAGACCCGGTGTCGGCGACCTCGATGGTGGGCCCGGGCGCTCCGTCCCGTACGACGATCCGGACGCTGCCGCCGGGCGGCGTGTACTTGACGGCGTTGTCCACCAGATTGATCAGCGCCTGCCGGATCACGAGGCGATCCACCCATGCCGGAACGGGCCCCGACGCTTCGACCGCGAACGACTGCCGCTTTTCCTCGGCCAGCACACCGAGGTGCGCCGCCACGTCACGGGCCAGCTCGGCGAGATCGACCCCCTCGCGCTTGAGCAACACGTTGCCCCCGCCGGCGCGAGAGAGCGTGAGAAGCCCTTCCACCAGCCGTCCGAGCCGGTCCGTCTCCTCGAGCATGCTGCCGATGATCTCGCGATACGCCGCTGCACCGCGATGCTCCCGCAGGCCGACCTCGCCGACACTCCGCATCGCCGTGAGCGGCGTCCGCAGCTCGTGCGAGGCATCCGCCGTGAAGCGGCGCAGCTGATCAAAAGACCGCTCGAGCCGGGCGAACGCATCGTTGAACACAGCGGCCAGCTGCCCTAGCTCGTCCTCCGGATTCTCCACCGGAAGCCGCTCCCCGAGTCGCTCGGCCGTGATCGTCCGTGCGCGGTCGGCCATGCGGCTCACGGGGGCGAGCGCCCGTCGCGCGAGGAAGTAGCCGCCCATCCCCGCGATCGCGACCGCGAGGGGAAGCCCCGCACCCATGATCATGAGGAGCTCGCGCAACTCCCGACGGAGTGGCTCTTCCGAGCGAGCCACCTGAATCACGACGGGCAGGCCGTCGACGGTGTACGGCCCACTCAGACGCCTGACGGGGACGTCGGCCGGGACCTCGGAGGGCCTCGCATACAGGAGCGTGCCATCGGGGCTCCGGACCTCGAGCCAGCGGCCGGCGACCGCCTCGTCGTCATCGTCGTCCGGCTCGGCTCGCCAGCCGATTCCGCCAGCGGGCGTCCGCTCGAGCATCTGCTCCGCCACCTCGCGGTCGTCACGCAGCCCGCCATCCAGGTCTTCGGAGAGGCTGTGCCGCAGGAAGGCAAAAACGCCACCCGCGTACAGGGCCAGCACCGCGCTGAGGACCGCGGCGTACCAGAGCGTGAGGCGGACGCGGATGCTCCGATGGCGCCACCAGCTCTTCATGGCTCTCCCTCGCGCAGGACGAACCCGACGCCGCGCACCGTGTGGATGAGCTTCGTCGCTACGTCCTGATCGACCTTCTTCCGCAAACGGGCGATGTGCACGTCGATCACATTGTCGAGCGGCGTGGCCCGGGAGGGCTCCTTCCAGACGTCGCGGGCCAGCATCTCCCGCGATACGAGCTGCTGATGATGACGCAGCAGGTACTCCAGGAGGTCGAACTCGCGGGACGTGAGCTCGATCGACCTACTTCCCCTCGTCACCCGTCGGCTGATCAGATCCATCTCGAGGTCGGCCGCCTTCAAGCGCAAGATTTGATCGGGCCGACCGCGGCGCACTAGAGCCCGGATGCGGGCCAGAAGTTCCGGGAAGGCGAACGGCTTCACGAGGTAGTCATCCGCACCGCTGTCGAGCCCGAGCACCCGGTCCTCGACCGCATCCCTGGCCGTCAGGATGAGAACCGGCGTGCCGACGCCGCGTCTCCGCAGGGTCGACAGGATCTCGATGCCGTCGCGTCCGGGAAGCATCAGATCGAGCACGATCAGATCGAATGTCTCGGCGTTCACACGAAAGAAGCCGTCCTCGCCCGTTGCCGAGACGACGACCTCATAGTGGTCCGCCTCGAGGCCTTCCTTCAAGGCCGCTGCTACCTTGGCTTCGTCTTCGACGACGAGGATGCGCACGGGAAGCTCACCAACTCGATACTACGCCGAGAGGACCATCGGGCCACTCGGACCTTCCTGAACTCTTCCTGAAATCTTCGTCAGGATCGGCGCCTGCTCGGTCGTGTTCGGGCTCTACCCTGGCACCCAGAGCTCGGGCGCTCCGCGTCGAGTCCCTGGGCCAGCGGCCGCTCTCTGGAGGGGTCCGTGGAGCTTTCAGTCACCGCCAACCACCGTCCGAATGGCGCTCAGTGCCCCATGGCGCCCTTCAACCCCAGCCCAATTAGGCCAGCGGCTAGGATGACTAGCGGCTCGGGGACCTTCTTCACGTAGATGAGGATGGCGAGCGTCGCCAGCCCGATGGCCACCGTGGGTACGTCGGTCAGGGAGCGCCGGCCGAGCACGAAGGCCGCACCTGCGATCGCCCCGGTCGCGGCGGCCGTCACGCCATCGACGAACGCCTTCACCCGCGGGTCGTTCACCGAGCGGCGGAAGTAGGCGGCGGGGATGACGACGAAGAGATAGCACGGCAGGAAGACGCCGAGCGCGGCGAGCGTGGCCCCGACGGGCCCCGCGACCAGATAGCCGATGAAGCCGACCGTGATGACGACCGGCCCGGGCGTGATCATCGCGACCGCCACGGCGTCGAGGAACTGCCGCTCCGTGAGCCAGTGGAAGTCGCCGACGACGCCGCCGTAGAGGAACGGCACGATGGCGAGCCCGCTCCCAAAGACGAACGCGCCGGCTTCGGCGAAGTAGGTGAACACCCGCAGCAGAAGCCCGGGGGCCGCCACCCCATGAAGCCCGGTCACCAACCAAAGCGGCGCGAGGCTGAGCGCCGCGCGCGGTCGCGCCAGTCGCCCCGTCATCCTGACCGCGAGCGCCGCGGCGCCGCACAACAGGAAGACCCAGACGAGTTCCGACTCCGTCGACGCCGTGACGAGAGCACTCACGGCGAAGAGCACCCAGAGGAGTCGATCTCGCGCGAGCGTCATCCGAACCAGCTTGTAGGCGCTCCGGGCGATGATCGCGATGACGGCGGCGCCGATCCCGTAGAACGCCCCCC
>QHVD01000140.1 GCA_003222235.1 Gemmatimonadota bacterium
TCCACACGTTCGCGCGCGAGCTGTACACCGAGTACGCGAGCCGCGTCCCGTCAGCGGAGAGGCTGATCGAGTGCGCATTCAGTCCGGTCGTGAGGCGCGACGGTTTGCCGGTTGGAACGCCTGAGCTACCGAGGCGGACCGCGTACACGTCGCGCGCGCCCTCGCGGTTGGAGACGAAGAGAAGGTGACGACCGTCCGGGGTCCATGCCGGGCTCACGTTGAGCGCGATGTTGTCGGTGACCGGCACCAGCGCCCCGCCAACCGCCGGAACGAGCGCAACGGCGCTTGGCCCCTTGTTCCCAAAACCCGCCACGCCCTCGGCGAATTGGTCGTTTCCCGAGACGAGAGCGAGCCACCGCCCGTCGGGCGACCACGTGAGCGAATGCGGGTCGAATACCAGTCCGACAAAGCGGGAGGGCCCGCCATCCGGAGGCGTCACATCGATCGAGTCGGGCCGTTCAAAGGCTCCGAAGCGCCGCGGCGACCGCACGTAGGCAACCTGGCGGCCGTCCGGGGACCACGCAGCGCAGCAGGCCTCGTGGGCCAACATGCGAGGCGTCCCGCCGAGCGTCGGCACGACGAAGAGGTCTACGTTCGTCTCGAACAGGATCCGCGTGCCATCGGGTGACCACAGCGGGCGCCGCTGGGGTGAACCCGAGTCCGTGGTGAGCGCGACGGGCCGGGCTCCTGACTGGCGCAGGTAGATCCGGGTCGTGGAGAGTGGGCCCGCCGCGTACGCTACGAACCTCCCGTCGGGCGAGATCGCCGGCTCGATCTCGAGCCCAGGCTCGAAGCTGATCTGCGTGACCGTGCCGAGCGTCAGGACCCCCGGCTTGGGACGGGCGAGGACGATCGTGGCGGCAGCGACGACCACGACGCCCGCTGTGCCGAGCGCCACCTTGAGCCAGCGCGGGCCCCTCCGTACTGCGGCCACCGGCTGGGTCCCCGTCGGGGTGATCCCGCCGCTCGGCGTCACCAGCGGCTCGAGCTGCGCGAGCAGCTCCTCTGCCGTCTGCCAGCGATCCGCCGGCCGCTTGGCGAGGCACCGCATGAGCACCTGGGTCAACGCCGGCGGCAACCCTGCGCGGCGCTTTTCCACCGATTCCGGTGCTTGCGTGACGTGTGCCGCGAGCACCTCCTGCGCCGTGAGCCCCGTGAACGGTGGCCGACCGGTGAGCAGCTCGTAGCCGAGCGCGCCGACCGCATAAATGTCGACGCGGTGGTCGAGGTGCGGATCCGCCGCCGCCTGCTCCGGCGCCATGTAGGCCGGCGTCCCGAGCGCGACGCCCGCGGTGGTGAGCTTCTGGCGTCCGCTGGCCTCGCTCACGGCCTTCGCCACACCGAAGTCCATCACCAGCGCGTGGCGCCCCGACAGCAGGATGTTGTCGGGCTTGATGTCGCGATGCACCACGCCGTGCTGATGCGCATGCGCGAGCGCGTCCACCACCTCGCTCAGAATCCGCACGGCGTCGTGCACCGGGAGCTCGCCGTGCTGGGCGAGCCGCTCCCGCAGGGACTCGCCTTCCACGTACGGCATGACGTAATAGAGGAAGCCCTCTGCCTGGCCCGAGTCCAGGAGCGGGAGGATGTGGGGATGCTGCAGCTGGGCGGCGACTTCGATCTCGCGGAAGAAGCGGTCTTCACCCAGCGTCGCGGCGAGCTCCGGCCTGAGTACCTTCACCGCGACCCTGCGGTGGTGCTTCACGTCCTCGGCGAGGTAGACAGTGGCCATCCCCCCACGGCCGAGCTCGCGCTCGATCGCGTAATGGCCCGCAAGGGACGTCCGCACGCGTTCTGACAGGTCCGCCATGTGGTCCGAGACCAGTGCACCGAAACGATACGGCGGAGGCGAACAACTAGCGAATGCCAGTGCTGCAGCGCCTTACGATGTCGGCCTGGATCCCTTCGGTGGTCGTCCGCCGGGCGCCTTGCACACCTTCCGGCGCGCCATTGCGACGGCCCTGGTGGAAGCGCTCGGCGTCGGTCACGCGAGCCGCGTCGTTGGCGATGCAGCCGAGGTTATCATGCGGCACCTGCCGCGCGGCGCCCCGAACCAGGCACCCGAAACCGCGTCTGAACCGCGACAGGATGAGCCGCTAGCGGGGACCGCTGAGCCCGGGTGGCCCGACAAGGCCATGGCATTCTTCGTCGCGGGCCAGAACCTCAATCTGCGCGACGATGATCCGGACTACCCGGCGCTCGTGCTGGGCAATTACCTGCTGGGGGGCGGGTTCCTCAATTCTCGACTCGCAGCGCGGATTCGGCAAAAGGATGGCATCAGCTGTGGCGTGTGGTCATCCCTATCCGCGGACCCGTTCGACCGGGCCGGCGCCTTCCAGGCGGGCGCCATCTACGCCCCGGAAAACCGCGACAAGCTCGAAACCGCCGTGCGGGAGGAGATGGATCGGGCACTCAGGGATGGGTTCGCCTCGGAGGAAGTGGCGAAGGATAAGGACGGCTACCTCCAGTCCCGTCAGCTGGCTCGGGCACAAGACCGCGAGCTGGCCTCGAACCTGGCGTCCTCCTTGTTTGCGGGGCGGACGCTCGCCTTTGACGCGCAACTGGAGCAGAAGATCGCGGCGCTCTCCCCCCAGGACGTCGTGG
>QHVD01000141.1 GCA_003222235.1 Gemmatimonadota bacterium
ACCGACCCGACGCATGACGTCCCGCCACGCGGTGCCTTGCATTCGTTCCCGGCCTGCTTGATCGAGCAGCTCGTCCTGCCCCCGGAATCGGTTTGGCAGCAGGTCACGAAGTTGGGTTTGCCGCAGGTCGACTGTGCCGCACACTGCACCACAGCGCCCTGGCACTGAGGCCGCAGCGATTCGCCTTCGACCGCCGCCTGCGCCACCTCTGATACGCAGTCCACGTAGTCGTCGTGGTCGAGTGCGCCCGCACAATCGCATTGATCTTCCGCCATCGCGCGGACGGCGGCGACCTCAGCGGCATCATCCGGCTGCGTGCCACAGGAGGAGCCCCCGCTATTCCCCTGCGATGCCGCCGTGCCGGGGAGCACGCCCATCAACAAGAGAAGCACGCTCAGACTGAAAAACCCGCGAAGCGCATTTCGCATGACTGCCTCCGTTTGGCGTGGGGACAAAGCCCGTGTGTGCTCGCGCGATCGTTTTTGGGAGTCGGTGCCTTCACAATCCTTTGACATCGCGCAACCGTCGGCAGCAATCCCCGCACCCGCCCGAGGCAACTCACGCCCTTTGCGGATGCTGCCGGTACGAACGAACCCTCCGGATCCCCGGTACCCCCGGTCCTCCGCAGATGGTGTCTCCGTGCCGTGCCGCTCGTCACGCGTCAATCACGCATCGGGGTGACGCTGCCCGGAATTTCCGACCGGAGAAGCCGTTGGAGCGGCGTGAGGTTTGGCACTTGCCATATCTCCTGCTCGCTCGCGGTTTCGGGGTTGGCCTCTGCACGTGGTCTCCAAGGTGTCGGGGCCCCTGTGCCGCTGACGAAGTTCGCCAAGGGACGTTAGGTTCGCAATCGCAGTTCATCTATGGCCATCGGTAGCGTCGAGCCCTTCTCCGCTCTGCAAGCAGGCCTCGTGATCTGACAGGTTGACAACGAGGCGTCGGGCATGTGCAAGATTGTTGGGATGCGAGCGACGCCCAGGCTGACAGCGGCGTTGGTGCTGGTTGTCTTCGCCTCTACCTCGCAGGCTGGACCTCGCAAGCAGTGTCGGCGCGCGTGCGGAAGCGCCGTCCGATCTTGCATGACCGCAAGCGGGCAGGGTCTCCGCGCCTGCAGGGAAGAAGTGCTGCGCCGGTGCGCGCGGGAGGGCCTTCAGGCGTGCTCGTCGTCGCTTCTGCCGCCCGCCGCTGGAAGTTGTTCCGAGAGTGCAGCACCCGCGTGTGCGGGCAGCTGCCCACTCGCAGAGTTCAGTTGCGTCCCGAACCCGCTCGGCGGATGCAACTGCGAGGCGCCCGCCTGCGATCGGGTGCGCAGTGGTAGCTGCAACGGTGTGTGTCGCCATGCGGGGCGGGTCTGCGTCGCACGAGGCGGCCGCTGCAGGTGTGTGTAGGGCGCCCCGCGAGGGCGCCGAAGAGGGTCAACCCGGCTGGCGGCCGCCCCGGCCGAGCTTCGCCTTGCCTTGCCGGTGTGCGGCATCGGCGGCAATCTGCCCGTCGATGACCCGGTTCGGAGAGCTCGTCGCGGTCTCCGACGCCGTCGCGGCAACCCGCTCACGCACCCAGAAGGTGCGGAGGCTCGCCGATTTCCTCCGTGCCGTGCCGCCCGGCGCAGTGGCTTCGGCGCTGCGGTTCCTCTCCGGGCGTTCCGGACGCGAGCGGCTGGGAGTCGGGCCGGCGGCGGTCGACGAGGCGTGGAGGGCGGCCCCGGCGGCCGCGGAGGCGACCCTCGGACTCGAGGACGTCGCGGGCGCCCTGGCTGTCCTTCGCGACCTCTCCGGGGAAGGGTCGGCGGCCGAGCGCGCGCGCCGGCTCGCCGAGCTGTTTGCCCGCGCCACGGCGCCGGAGCGCTCCTTCCTGGCGCGCTGGCTGGTCGGCGAGCTGCGCCAGGGCGCGCTCGAGGGCGTGCTCACCGAGGCGGTGGCCGGGGCTGCTGGCCTCGACGCCGCGACGGTGCGCGACGCGCTCATGATCGAGGGCGACCTCGCCCTGGTGGGCGAGAAGGCGCTCCGCGAGGGCGGGGCGGGCCTTGCGGGACGCGCCATCCGGCTCTTCCGGCCGATCCTCCCCATGCTGGCGGGCACCGCCTCCTCGCCGGCGGAGGCGCTCCAGCGGTTCGGCGAGGTGGCCGTCGAGGCGAAGCTCGACGGCGTCCGCATCCAGGTGCACAAGTCGGGCGAGCGCATCGAGGTCTACAGCCGCCAGCGGAAGCCGCTCAGCGACGCCGTGCCCGAGGTGATCGACAGCGTGTGCCGCATCGGCGCGTCCGAGGCCATCCTCGACGGCGAGGCGATCGCGCTCGGCGCCGACGGGCGGCCGGAGCCGTTCCAGGACACCATGCGCCGGTTTGGCCGCAAGCTCGACGTCGACGAGGTGCGCCGCGAGATGCCGCTCAGCGCCCGCTTCTTCGACTGCCTGCTGGTCGGCGGGCATTCCTGCATCGCCCGGCCGCAGCGCGAGCGCTGGCGCATCCTGGGCGAGATCGTGCCGCCCGACCTCCGCATCGCCGCGCTCTGCACCGCCGACTCGAGCGCCCTCGATCGCTTCGTGCAGGAGACCCTCGCGGAGGGCCACGAGGGGGTGCTCCTCAAGTCGCCGGACTCTCCCTACCGCGCCGGCCGCCGCGGGACCGAGTGGCTCAAGTGGAAGCCGGCCGTCACGCTCGACCTCGTGGTGCTGGCCGCCGAATGGGGGCACGGCCGCCGGCGCGGCTGGCTCAGCAACCTGCATCTCGGCGCGCGCGACCCGGTGCACGGCGGCTTCGTCATGATCGGCAAGACCTTCAAGGGCCTCACCGACGAGATGCTCGCCTGGCAGACGGAGCGGCTGCTCGACCTCGAGCGCTCGCGCGAGGAGTGGACGGTTCGCGCGGAGCCGTCGCTGGTCGTCGAGGTCGCTTTCGACGGCGTGCAGCGGAGCCCGCGCTACCCCGGCGGCGTGGCGCTGCG
>QHVD01000274.1 GCA_003222235.1 Gemmatimonadota bacterium
TCCACCTCCGCCACCCCGGTCACGACGATGACGGCGCTGTCGGGCCAGCGGGTGGCGATCTCGCTCAGCAGGGCTTCGCCGTCCATTTGCGGCATCCGCAGGTCGGAGATGACGAGGGGCACCGCCTCCCGCTGCATGATCTCCAGCGCCTCCGTTCCGGAGCCCGCCTCGGAGCAGGTGAAGCCCTGTCCTTCGAGCAGCCGCACCAGCACGCGCCGGAGCCGGGGTTCGTCGTCCACGACGAGGCACTTGAGAGCGTTCGGTTCAGGCATACGTCCGCCTAACGTATAGATCGCTTGCCCGGCGCGAAAGGCGCCTGTACGTTCCCGCCATGACCAAGGTGCTCCCGGAGGACCCGAAGCTGAGGTTTGGAACCCTGGCCGTGCACGCCGGGCCGACCCCGGATCCCCTCGCGGGCGCGGTGATGGCCCCCATTTACCAGACCTCGACGTACGTTCAGGCGGGCCTGGGGAAGCACAAGGGCTACGAGTACGCCCGCACGCAGAATCCGACCCGCGAGGCGCTGGAGCGGAGCATCGCGGCGCTCGAGGGCGGCCGCCACGGCTTCGCGTTCGGCTCGGGGCTCGCCGCGCTGGACGCGGCCCTCAAGCTGCTCTCGGCCGGCGACCACGTCGTGTGCGGCGAGAATGTGTACGGCGGGTCGCACCGCCAGATGACGCACATCTGGGCCCGGCTCGGCCTGGCGTTCACGTTCGTGGACACGGCCGACCTACAGCGCGTCGCCGACGCGGTCACCCCACACACCAAGATGGTCTACGTCGAGACGCCGACAAACCCGATGATGCGCCTGTGCGACCTCCAGGCTGCCGGCGAGATCGCGAGCCGGGCGGGCGCATTGCTCGTCGTGGACAATACGTTCGCGACTCCGTACTTCCAGCGCCCCCTCGAGCTCGGGGCCGACCTCGTGCTCCACTCCACGACCAAGTACCTGAACGGCCACAGCGACATGGTGGGCGGGATGCTGGTCGCGACGCGGGACGACCTCGCCGAGCGGCTCGCGTTCATCCAGAACGGGTCCGGCGCGGTGCCCGGGCCGTTCGACTGCTGGCTGGCGCTGCGCGGCACCAAGACGCTCGCCCTGCGGATGCGCCAGCATGACGCCAACGCCCGCCGCATCGCGGAGTGGCTGACCAGGCAACCGAACGTCCAGCACGTTTATTACCCCGGCCTCCCCTTACATCCCCAGCACGACCTCGCCTGCCGCCAGATGAAGGGCTTCGGCGGCATGATCTCGATCGAGCTGGGATCGATCGAGCGCGCCACGCGCTTCGTCGAGCGCACCAGGTTGTTCGCCCTCGCGGAGTCCCTGGGCGGCGTCGAGAGCCTCATCGGCCATCCCGCCACGATGACTCACGCCAGCGTGCCGCCCGAGATGCGGCGGGCGATGGGTCTCACCGACGGCCTGGTGCGCCTGTCGGTCGGCATCGAAGACGTGGAGGACCTGGTCGCGGACCTGGATCAGGCTCTCGTGGCGGCGGGGTGAGCGCGAAACAGGCGCGCGCATGCGGCGTAATGACGGTATACTCTTGTGAATAGGAGCGTTGTATGAGCGAGCCCACTGGTCTCCCCGCCGCGCGCCCGCGCAGGATCCTGACCCAGATCGCGGCCGTCGCGTGGGAGCACCCCGCCGACCGCGCGGCGCTCCAGGCGCTGCGCGCCGTGCCCGGCTTCGACGAGGTGGTGAAGAAGGTCGTCGGCTTCCTGGGCGAGCGCGGGATCCGCCTCCTGTTCCAGGCAAACGCCGTGCGGGTTGGGCCGACCCAGTTCCCGCGGATGAACGCGCTCTACGCCGACGTGCTGACGACGCTCGACTGGCCGGAGCGCCCCGAGCTGTTCGTCTCCCAAACGCCCTTCGTCAACGCCGGCGCCTACGGTATGGAGCGGCCCTTCATCGTGATCAACTCGGGCGCCCTCAAGCTGCTCGACGACGACGAGATGCGCACCCTGCTCGGCCACGAGCTGGGCCACGTCATGAGCGGCCACGCGCTGTACCACACGCTCCTGGTCCTGATCGTCAACGTCGGGCTCGGCTTTCTCCCCTTCCTCGCCGGGATGGTGCTGCTGCCGGTTCAGCTCGCGCTGCTCGAGTGGTACCGCAAGAGCGAGTTGTCCTCCGACCGCGCCGGCCTGCTCGCCTGCCAGGACCCCACGGCGTCGATGCGGATGTTCCTCAAGATGGCGGGCGGCGGCGACATGAAGGAGATGGATCTCGGCACGTACCTGGAGCAGGCGAAAGAGTACGAGGAGTCCGGCGGCGCGCTCGACCGGATGTTCAAGATCCTCAACACGCTGCCGCAGTCGCACCCGTTCAACACCCTGCGCGCGGCCGAGCTCGATCGCTGGATCGCGGGGGGCCACTACGAGCGCATCCTGAGCGGCGACTACCCGAGCCGCGGCCCCCAGGCGGAACAGCGTCCCCTCGACAAGGACATCGATGAGGCGCGCGACTACTACGTGAAGGAAGCCAAGGCGGTCGTGGACGACGTGGTGGACACCGCCAAGCGGGCCGCGCAGGCGTTCACCGACGCGTTCAAGAAGAAGTGAGGATCCTGGTCGTCGGCGGGGGCGGCCGCGAGCACGCGCTCTGCTGGGCGCTGAAGCGCGACACCCCCGAGGCGGCCCTATTCGCCGCTCCCGGCAACGCCGGCACCGCCCAGCTCGGCAGCAACATCAAGATTCCCGCCACGGCGGTGGACGCGCTGGTCGCGGCCGTGCGAGAGCATCGGATCGACCTCACCATCGTCGGCCCCGAAGCGCCGCTCGCGGCCGGGCTCGCGGACCGGCTGCGCGCGGCCGGCCACGCCGTATTCGGGCCGAGCCGGGCCGCCGCCCGAATCGAGTCTTCCAAGGCATTTGCCAAAGACCTGATGCGGCGCGCGGGGGTCCCGAGCCCCGAGAGCCGGAGCTTTACCGCGCTCGAGCCGGCCCTCGCCTACATCCGCGCTCGCACCGAGCCGCTCGTCGTGAAGGCGTCCGGACTCGCGGCAGGCAAGGGTGCGATCGTGTGTGACACGCGCGAGGAAGCGGCCCGCACGGCGCGCGCGATGCTCGCCGAGGGCGCGCTCGGAGACGCGGGCCGCGAGATCGTGGTCGAGGATTTCCTGGAAGGCGAAGAGCTCTCGGTGCTCGCGCTCACGGACGGCGAGCGCATGCTCGTTCTCCCGGCAGCGCAGGACCATAAGCGTCTGGGCGACGGCGACACGGGACCGAACACGGGCGGGATGGGCGCGTACTGCCCGGTCAGCTTCGCGACCCCCGAGCTGCTCGAGCGCGTGCGCCGCCAGGTTCTCGAGCCCACGGTCCACCAGCTGGCCGCGGAGGGAGCGCCGTATCAGGGAGTGCTGTACGCCGGGCTGATGCTCGCGCCCCCCCCGCCCTCCCCCGACCCAGGCGGTGCTGCCGGTGCTGCCGCGCGGCGTGACGCGACACCTCGCCGACATCGCGGCGGGCGGGTGGAAGCCCGTCGAGACGTGCACACCCGCGACCGGGGGGGCGGCGGCGGTCGCCACGGTACTCGCGGCCCCCGGCTACCCCGAGAAGCCGGAGGTCGGCGCGGCGATCCTCGTGCCGCGGGACCTCGAGCCGGGGACGCTCCTGTTCCATGCGGGCACCTGTCGGGACTCCGACGGCACGCTGCGCGTGCATGGCGGGCGGGTGCTCACCGTGACCGGGCTGGGTGAGAGCGTGCCTGAGGCCGCGGAGCGGAGCGCCGCGGCGTGCGAGCGCATCGCATTTCAGGGGAAGACGTGGCGGCGCGACATCGGGTGGCGGGAGATCCAGCGTGCCGGAGCTGCCAGAGGTTGAGACGATCGTCCGGGGGCTGGCCCCGCGGCTCGAGGGCTACCGGATCGCGCGCGCCCGCCTGCACAAAACGGACGTGCTGCGCCGGGTGTCGAAGCCGCGCCTGCTCCGCACCCTCCGGGGCAACACGATCGAGGAAGTGATCCGCCGCGCCAAACACGCGGTGTTTCGCCTGGCCAGCGGTCACAGGCTGATCGTGCAGCCCCGGATGACGGGCTCGCTGGTAGTGTACGATCGGGCGCTCACGCGCGACGAGGCGAAATACGCGGTGCTCACCTGCACCATCGACGACGGCCGCTTGCTGGTGTACCGCGACGTGCGCCGGCTGGGCACCCTGTGGCTGCTCGACCAAAAGGGGTGGGACGTCTACACGAGCCGCATCGGCCCCGAGCCGCTCGAGGAGACGTTCACCCCCTTCGTGTTCGCCGACCGCTTGAACGGCACGCGCACCGCTATCAAGAAGGCGATCATGGACCAGCGGCGGGTCGCGGGGGTGGGGAACATCTACGCCAACGAGGCGCTGTTCGAGGCGGGGATCGACCCCTCGAAGCCAACCAACAGGCTGTCGCTCGAGGAGTTCGCCCGGCTGCACGCCGCCGTCACGGGTGTGCTCGAGCGCGCCGTCAAGTCCTCGGGCACGACGGTGCGCGACTATCGCACCGGAACCGGGGAAGAAGGTCGGTTCCAATTCGAGCTGAAGGTGTACGGCCGTGGCGGCGAGCCGTGCGTCGTCTGCGGCAAGCAGCTCGTCACCACGCACGCGATCGACCTGCGGGCGACGACGTTCTGCCCGAATTGCCAGAGATGATCGTTACACGACGCCAGGACGCCATGTTTCACGAATTCACGAACGAGCTTTCTCGGAACGTGGCGTCGTGGCGTCGTGTACGCTTACGGCGACATCGCCCCTCTGAACTCGAGCTCGCCGGTGCGCCGGTTCAGGTCGATCGTGAGGTTGAGCGTGGCGCTCCCGTCCGCCTCCGCAAATCGGCCCGTCCCGCCGTTGAACTCAAGCGTGCCGGCGAGGGGGACCTTGCCGTCATCCAGCGGAGGGAAGGTGGCCGCGCCGGCGGCGCGCAACTCGGCGCCGTTGGCTGCCCTGAACTGCACGGGACCGCTTGCCGCGCCGCTGCCGTCCGAGTTGAACGTCACGGTTGGATCTCCGGTGACCGCGCTCCGCCCTAGGCCACTGATCTGGCATCTACCACTGAAGGGCGTCCGCGCCTTCGTGATCTGGCCGGCGGGCCCGAACTCGAGCGGCTCGACCTGGAAACCGATGGCGCAGCTGCCTTTGATCGGCTTCGTGTGGTGCTTGGGGCCCCGCCCCTGGAAATCGGCCAGTACACGCACTCCCGTGGGCGCGTCCGGGCCGCACGCTTGGAGCACTGTCCCGATCATAATGAGCGAAACCGAGATGACGGCACGCATAGTGAGATCCTCGAGTGGGGGAACCCGCCTGAGGAGCTAGCGGGAGCTCACTGCACCACCGGCACGGGCGCTGTCCTGTAGCGCCCGGTAGTCCCGGTGCCGAGCTGGCCCTGGTCGTTGTTGCCCCAGCAGTACGCCGCCCCGCCAGCCGTCACGGCGCACGTGTGTGTCCCCCCGCGCTGATCGCGGTGAAACCGTCGCGGCTGCTCACGAACGCGACCCGTCGCCCATCGGGCGACCAGGCGGGCTCCTGGTCACTCGCCGAATTGTCGGTGAGGCGCGTCTGCTCCGAGCCGTCCGC
>QHVD01000275.1 GCA_003222235.1 Gemmatimonadota bacterium
CGGCATCAAGGAGGGGTGCGCCAACGCGATCCTCATCAAGCTGAACCAGATCGGCACCCTCACCGAGACGCTGCAGTGCATCGGGCATGCGCGCTCGAACGGGTACGGGGCGGTGATCTCGCATCGCTCGGGCGAGACGGAGGACACGTTCATCGCGGATCTCGCCGTAGCGACCGGGGTGGGGCAGATCAAGACCGGAAGCGCGTCGCGCACCGACCGTGTGGCCAAGTACAACCAACTGATCCGCATCGCCGAGGAGCTGGGCGACGTGGCCTACTACCCCGGCCGGGAACTGTTCGGGTTGTGACCCGGGCCCGGCTCGCCGGCCTCGCCGCCGCCGCGCTGCTCGCAGGCGTGGCCTTCCAGGCCGGTGAGTACAGCACGTTTGACTGGCTCAAGCTGCGGGGCCGGCTAGCGCGCGAGCGGCAGGCGCTGCTGGAGCTCGAGGTCGAGCTCGACTCGCTCGCGCGGCGCGCGCGCGCCCTGGAGACGGACCCTGTGGCGCAAGAGCGCGCAGCCCGGGAGGAGTTCGGCATGATCCGAAACGGCGAGGTGCTCTACCGGCTCGTGCCGCGGGTCCCGCCGTCACGAAACCCGTGAAATCCGTTGCTTCGTTGCCCCAGGTGTCGTAGGTCGTAAGCGGCAACGGCGCCTCGACGACGCCGTCGGGCCTCGCCTGTGGCCCGTTCGTCATCACTCACCGCTCGGCACGATCTTTGATTTCGCTCACCGGCTGCGCGAACAGCTTCTCGGAACCAACCGCTTCTTCAAAGGGACGCCTTGAGAAGGCTTCTCCACTCGCCGTTCCCCGAAATTGGCGCCGTCATTCTGCTCCTCGCGCAGGCATGTACGGATACGCCAGGGGAGCCGCAGCGCGCAGGCCCGACGAGGAGCACTATGGCGCCGGCAGAGGTTGTGCTCGTCGGCGCAGGCGACATCGCCCGCTGCGACGGGCAGGACGACGAAGCCACCGCCGCTCTGCTCGACAGCATCCCGGGCACGGTCATCACCCTCGGCGACAACGTCCTCGGCAGCTCCACCGTCTCCCCCGACTTCAACAACTGCTACGATCCCTCATGGGGCCGCCACAAGGCACGCACCCGGCCGGCCGCCGGGCACATGGAGTACTGGAGCCCTGGTGCCGCGACCTACTGGCAATACTTCGGGGCGGCCGCGGGGGACTCGGGGAAGGGCTACTACAGCTACGACCTGGGCGGCTGGCACATCGTCGTGCTGAACTCCGGCATCGACGTGAGCGTGGGCTCGGCGGAAGAGCAGTGGCTCAAAGACGATCTCGCTGCCCACCCCGCCACCTGCACGCTGGCCTACTGGCACGTGCCGCGCTTCAGCTCCGTGCCGAACGACCAGGGAGTGCAGGTGCTGCCGTGGGTGAAGCCGCTGTGGGACGACCTGTACGCGGCAGGAGCGGAGCTCGTGCTGAACGCCCACTACGAGGTGTACGAGCGCTTCGCCCCGCAGACGCCCGATGGCGCAGCCGAGCCGGGGCGCGGGATACGGGAGTTCATCGTCGGCACGGGCGGCATGGGCCTCAACACGTTCACCGTCGCGCCCCTCGCGAATAGCGAGGTGCGCAACAGCGGCGCGCCGGGCGTCTTGCAGCTCACGCTCCGGGACGGCGGCTATGCCTGGCGATTCATTCCCGTCGCCGGCAAAACGTTCAGCGACTCGGGGCAGGCACCCTGTCACGGAGCCGGCTCTCCCGGCCCGGTGGAGTCAGTCAGCGTCTCCCCATCGAGCGGCAGCGTCGAGGTCGGCGCGACGCTCCAGCTCACCGCCACGGCCAGGGACGCCAGCGGTCAGCAGGTCGACGGCGGGCCGACGACCTGGGCGAGCGGCGACACCGCCGTGGCCCGCGTCAACGCCAAAGGCGTCGTGACGGGATGGACGCCCGGGACGGCGACGATCAGCGCGACCATGGAAGGCAAGAGCGGCACGGCGAGCGTCACCGTGATGCCGACCAGCGCCGCCGTCCTCGTGGGCGCCGGCGACATCGCTGAGTGCAACAACGTCTACGACGAGGCCACGGCCGAGCTGCTCGATCAGATTCCGGGCACCGTCTTCACCGCCGGCGACAACGCCTACCCCGACGGGACCCCCGACCAGTACGCCAACTGCTATGGACCCACCTGGGGCCGCCACAAGGCGCGCACCCGGCCCGCTGTCGGGAACCATGACTATGCGACGGCCGGGGCGGCCGGTTACTTCGGCTACTTCGGGGCTGCCGCCGGAAACAAGGAAACCGGTTACTACAGCTACGATCTGGGCCCCTGGCACATCGTCGCGTTGAACAACTACCAGCCGATGGCCCCGGGTACGGACCAGGAGCAGTGGCTCCGCGCCGATCTCGCCGCCAGCTCGAAGCAGTGCACGCTCGCCATCTGGCACGAGCCGCTCTTCACCTCGGGGGTAAGCGGGGGTGGGGCGATCGGCACGCGAGCGCTGTGGCAGGCATTGTACGAGGCCGGGGCGGAAGTGGTGGTGGTGGGGCACGATCACGACTACGAGCGGTTCGCGCCGCAAACGTCGGGCGGCGCTGTCGACCCGGCCTACGGGATCCGGGAATTCGTCGTCGGCACCGGGGGCGCAGGCCTGATGGACTTCGTCACGGTCGCCCCGCACAGCGAAGTGCGCAACAACAGCGCTCACGGCGTGCTGAAGCTCACGCTGCGGGACTCGGGCTACGAGTGGAAGTTCATCCCGGATGCCGGTCAGACGTTCAGCGACGCCGGGAGCGCGCCCTGCCACGGACCCCCGAGCGACAGGCCACCGACCCCGTCCTTCTCGGCGAATTGCGCTGGGCTGACGTGCAACTTCGCCGACGCGAGCACCGATCCTGATGGCCGCGTGGTGGCCTGGAGCTGGAGCTTTGACGACGGGAGCACCTCGAGCACCGAGAATACTTCGCACACGTACGCGGCGCCGGGGCGCTACAACGTGTGGCTGACGGTGACGGACGACAAGGGGGAAACGGGCAGCGCCCTGCAGTCGGTGTCGGTCACGGCCGAGAACCAGGCGCCCACAGCGGCGTTCAACGCGCGCTGCACGGGGCTCGCCTGCAATTTCACCGATATAAGCAGCGATCCCGATGGACGGGTGGTCGCCTGGAGCTGGAGCTTCGGCGACGGGGGAAGCTCGACCACCCAGCATCCGTCCCACACGTACAACGTCGCGGGAACCTACACCGTTCTCCTGACGGTCACGGACGACAAGGGGGCTACGGGCAGCAGGTCGCAGTCGGTGACGGTCACGGCGACGAACCAGTCGCCGACCGCGGCGTTT
>QHVD01000276.1 GCA_003222235.1 Gemmatimonadota bacterium
GGGCGCCGCGTGCTTCGCCTCACCTTCAACCCGGCCACCACGGCCCTCTACACGAGACTGGAGCAACGCCTTGCCGTCTGATCTATTTTCGGATTGGGGCTAAATCCGCTTCTCTCGCGCCTGCGCTTGCGTGCGTTTCCGACGCCACGCCTTCTCGCGCTTCTCTAGCTCCTTCTTCGATACGGACAGCACGCGTTTCGTCGCTTCGACAAACCGCTCGTAGGGTGTCAGCGGGCGCGTCGGCTCAGGTTCCGCCGTCATGGACGAGGCTTTCCGTTCTGTATCCAGGAGAGCGCGAGTTGGTGAAAGGCATAGTCGTCCGCTTCAGCCCCAGTGCCGAACGTGATGGCATCCGGAGCATTCATTTCCTGCTCCAACATCTCGTTCCCCTCATTCCAGAACACGCGCACTCTGGGGTGCCATCTCGCGTCCTTATCGGACAGCGAACAAAGCCGGATTACATGCTCATGCAAGTTCACTTCAGCCATCAGCGCTTCTCTCTTTCTGAGAGATCGGATTGAGATCGGATTGTCGTTTCCCTCTGCCTTGCCGGGGTCGGCGCTCACGTCGTGGCGAGCGCGCCGGTCAGGCCCTTGTAGGTCAGCCGCCGCCCGACGATGGTCCGGAGCACTTGCACGAATCGACCAGCGTCGCCCCCGGGATCGCGGCGCTCGTTGAACCGGAACACCTGTTCATCGAGGTACCGGAACAGGTGGAACGGCTCGACCGAAACGTAGGTGCCGCGGATCGCACGCTTGAGCAGCGACCAGAAGTTTTCGAGCCCGTTGGTGTGGACCTTCCCGCGCGCATACGACTCGGCGTGATCAATGACGTTGTGGGTGTATTCGCCCGCGAGCCCTTCATAGGATTTGAGTGCGTCGGTGTGGACTTCGGCTCCGCGCTCGACGTGCTCACGGACGGCGGCTTGCAGGACGTGCTTGCGTGGTGCCGACGACCAGCGCGCGGACCTTGCTGGTTTTGTCTGGTCCGTGCCGCTCCAAGAGCCCCATGACGGCGACCTTGCCCATACCGCCGGTGCCCGTAATCTTCTCGGTGCGCTTGCCCTTGTGCATGAAGCGCGCTTTGCCTCCGATGAAGGTTTCGTCGGCCTCGACTTCGGATGTCCTTGCGGCTGCTCGCAGTAGCGCTTTACCAGATCAATCAGGCTGAGGATCAGCAGCACTGCAAGCCAGTAGAGCGCCGCCGAGGCCATCAACGTCTCTCCGTTGAAAACCTTCCACATCGGTTCACCGCACGGCCCACGACGCCGATGTGAGCGATCACGGCGGCCAAGTGTTCGGCATCAGCGTTTTGAACACGGATCGTATGGTCTCCGGCATGAGAGCCCCCCGCGTCGTGACGCCGTCAGCGACCGAGCGCGTAATTGACGAAATCCTTCAGGGCATAGTTCGCCCCTTGCTTCGGCTGCCAGTCCGGATCTTGGCTCAGGAGCGAGGTCTTGTCCCCGAACAGGAGCCCCAGGAAGACC
The DNA here is from genome assembly GCA_003222235.1 of Gemmatimonadota bacterium. GTDB lineage: Bacteria > Gemmatimonadota > Gemmatimonadetes > Gemmatimonadales > GWC2-71-9 > AG12. The sequence goes on from QHVD01000276.1 coordinate 1,490, forward strand.
TCGGCGACGATGCGCCCACCCACGGGGCCCAGCCTGGGCGTGTTGATGGTGACGTTCTCCTTCACCGGGATCCTGACGGCTTCCCGGTGGTGCGCCGCCTCGGCGAGGATGTACGTCCACAGCGGACAGTTGTTCGCGAAGACCTTCGAGACGTCCACGATCGTCGCGACCGGCGCCTCCGGCTTGTCGAGGGCCTTCCCGATGATGATGTCCTTGTCGGCGAGCGGCTTGATGCGCATGGCGCGCGCGACGGACTGACCGGAGGGCAGCCCGAGGCGCCAGGCGCGCTCCAGGTTCCGCTGCGCCAGCGAGGAGGGATTGCTCGCCACCGCCGGGGGAAGGTCGCCGAGTGGATTCACCAGGGAAGTGTCGATACGGTAGGCGAACTGCAGCCGCTTCTTCTGGTCATCCGGCGTGCCGTCGTAGTTGCGGATGTCCACGTCGATGAAGCGACCCCAGTCGATCCCCCACGCGGGATTCATGGCCCGGAATCCTGTCAGCCCCTCGCGCAGGCCTTGTCGCGGCACCGGAAAGATCGGGAGCAACACGGTGTCGTTGAGACGATAGCCGGGTCGGACCATCGAGTGGCCGAGCCGGTACGCGGCCACCGAGAACTCCACCGGCATGAACGGGTCGTTCTTCCAGTGGTAAAACTCCAGCTTGCGGCTGTCGTATCGCGGACCGGTCTTCAGTTCCTTGAGGACACTCGAATGGACGATCCGGGGCAAGAAGTCGTTCAGCACGACGTACTGGTAGTGATACCGGACGAGCCGCTGGATCTCGGCCAGCTCGAGGCCCGGATTCTCGTCCACGGTGCGATTGTGGAAGCGCAGGAACAGCCCCTGGAGCTGCGACACGATCGTGTTCTCGTCGTTCCGCGGATCCCCGATGAGCGCCCGGCGGGGGTTGGCGGTGTTCCGCGGCAGGTCCTTTGCGCGTGGGTCGCCGCCCTGGAGCGCATCGCCGAGGAGGAACGCGTTGCCGCCATCGTACATGTACGGCTGATCGCTGGGCCCACGCCCGTAGACGTTGTCCAGGTCCAGGGCGGGCGTCCGGAAGTCCACCAGCGCGTCGGGATCGTTCTGCTTCTGCAGGACGCTGGCGGGATCGAAGGTGATGTCGTGGTCGATGAACTGGCCGAGGTACGTGTAGAGGGCGGGGATGCCGCTCTCCTCGTCGTCCTTGCCGTCCTTCGGTGGATCGAAGTCCGCCGACATCGCGCTCCCGAGGCCGGTGAGGTTCTTGATGTTCTCGTCGTCGGTGGTGCCGAACTTCGCCATGGGCAGTGCCCGGAACATCCGGCCGAAGTGACCTTCGAAGAACGGCGACCTCTTGGTCGACATCAATCCACGTGGCGGCACTCCATGTCTGGCACTCATCGTCGGCCCCTCCTCTCACGTCTCGTTTTTGACGACAGCGATTCGATGACGGATCGATATCTACGAGCACACGATCGGGGATGTCAATGCTGGGGTTGCCCGCACCAAATGCGTGTGCGCGCGCCGCGACGCGCGCACGACCCCGTCGAATAGAGAAACATTTGGATCCTCGCCGGCAGTGGATGATAGACCGTCGTTTTTTGGCGACCGCAACCGCGAGACCGCGTCATGCCGTGCAATTCTGGTGTCTGTGGATAACTGTGAGAATGTGGACAAGATGTGGGTGGGCGTGACGCGGGAGAGTGCTGGCAAAGCGCTCCCCAAGGCCTATGGCGCCCTTGGAATCGAGCTTGCTCGCGAGGGATCAAGTCCAGGAAGGTCCTCGTGAGCCAGCTCTCGACTAAGCCTCTTGTACTCCACGTTGTGCCCTCGTACATATACAACATGAGGGTCGAAAGCCGCGAGCTTGAGGTTTCTCGGCTAAGTTGAGCCCCTTGTTGATGCAGAACGCCTTCGCTGGCCGACAACGGTCACGGAACGCTCTGATGTCGATCCACCAAGTAAGAGACGAGTCCGCTGTCTTGGCTACCTCTTGCCGGGAGCAACGACCAGCGCTCGGTCGCGGCCCGGCGACGCCCATTCGCGCGTTGAGCCCTCGGACGGGCTTGAGACGGAAGCGCGGGCAATCGGC
>QHVD01000348.1 GCA_003222235.1 Gemmatimonadota bacterium
GACTTCACCGCGGGCCTCGAAGAAGGCGCGCGTCACCGCCTCCTCACCGCGTCGAACCCCCGCGAAGATCTCGGCCCACGAGATCGCGGTACAGAACGTCGGGACGCCCGACTCCTCGAGCGCGATGGCCGCCTGGAGCGTGCCGCGAGCCCCTCGCAGAATTTCGATGATGACATCCGAATCCAGGACGACGCCGGTCAGGTCCGGCTGCGCGCCCGTCGGGTATCGCGCCGCAGGCGCCTCACGTACGCGTCGGCGTCGCCGAGGTCCTCCCGATCGCGCCATAACCCCGCAATACCTCGTAACGTGGCGAGGCGTTCGCCGATCTGTGTGGACCCGTACACCAGCTCGAGGGCGTCGCGCACCAGCTCCGACACGGTGAGGCCGCGGCGCTTGGCGAGCGCCTTGAGCCGAGCGTGGATCGCACGGTCGAGGTAGAGTTGGGTCCGATGCACACGATGTATATACATTGCCAGAACGGTCGCGGGCAACAGGCGACCGCGGGAGACCCGAGGCCCGCGTCACACGGCCTCTTCACGGCGCGCAGTTGCTTGACCGTCTGCTTGACGGGGTGGGCTAAACCCCGGGCCGACGGCCCGGGGCAGACCGTAATGGCCTTTTGCACCGGCTGGCTGTGCCGCGGGACCGACGGGGGTGGACGTGAACCCTGAGAGGCCCCGGCGTTAGCAGCGCGTGCCAGGGCGAAACGGTGGCCAAGGGGCCGCGGAACTGCCCGGCGCCCGCGACGGTACCACGGTGCGAAATCTTCCACGAAACCCGGAGGACACTATGCCTACGGTCAAGGAATTGCGTTGTGCCGACGTGATGCCCGGTTGCACCTTTGTAACCACCGGAGCAAACGACGACGAAGTGATGCGGAAGATCGCTCAGCATGCGAAGGAGAAGCACAACATCAGGGAGATGACACCGGACTTGACGAAGAAGGTCAAGTCCGCCATCAAGGCGAAGCAGTTGGCCTAGCGCAGTCTGAACCCCGGGGCGCCGCCCCGGGGTTCTTTAACGTCTTGACCCCCCACGAGTTACGCCGCATCTTTTCGCATTCGCTCCCTTCGCGCCCTTCGGGAAAGCTGGTGACATGAGGAAGCTGCTCTCACTGGGGGTCTGTCTCCTCGTTGTCTCAACATTACACCGCGCCGACGCTCAGAACGTGCCGCCACCGAGCCAGGCCCAGTCGGCGCTGCAGCAGGCGCTGCAGCAAAACCCCGGGCTGGGGGACGTGATCCGGCAGCGCATCCAGCAGTCGGGGCTGACGGGGGAGCAGATCCGGGCGCGGCTCCAGGCGGGCGGGTACCCGGCGAATCTGCTCGACGTCTATCTCGGCGCCGCCGCCGCCGGCCAACCGGCACCCGTGCCCGGGGCGAGCCAGCTCGCCGCGATCCAGGCGCTCGGGCTTCCGGCGGTTGCGACGGCCGGGGAGGTCCTCCCGGTCGATACCGGCGTCGTGCGATCGCCCTCCGGGCCCGGCAGCGCCGTGTTCGGCGTGGACGTGTTTCGGCGCACCACGACGCAGTTCCTCCCCTTGCTTTCTGGTCCCGTTCCCGCCGACTACAAGCTCGGGCCCGGTGACGTGCTGGTGCTGATCCTGACGGGCGACGTGGAGCTGGCGTACACGCTCCAGGTGACCCGCGAGGGGTTCATCCTGATCCCGCAGGTTGGGCAGGTGTTCGTCTCGAATCTCACCCTCGACCAGCTGCGCGACGTGCTGTACGCGCGCCTCGGCCGGGTGTATTCCGGCGTGAAGCGCGCGGCGAGCGCGAGCACGCGGTTCGACATCTCCGTCGCCAACGTGCGCGCGAACCAGGTGTACGTGGTGGGCGAGGTGGCGCAGCCGGGCGCCTACCAGATCAGCTCGCTCGGCACGGTGCTGACGGGGCTCTATGCCGCGGGCGGTGTGACGGAGCGCGCCGACATGCGCTCGGTCGAGGTGCGGCGCGCCGGCAAGCCGTTGGCGACGCTCGACCTGTACGATTACCTGCTGCACGGGGATACGCGCAACGACATCCGGCTCCAGACGGGGGACGTGGTGTTCGTGCCGGTGCACGGAACCCGGGTCCAGGTGACCGGCGCCGTGACGCGCCCCGCGATCTACGATCTCAAACCAGGGGAGACACTCCCCGACCTCGTGGGGGCCGCAGGCGGGTTCCGGGCGGACGCCGCCCTCAAGCGCGTCTCTGTGTACCGAATCCTGCCCGCAGCGGAGCGCGGCTCGAGTCCATCTGGACGGGTGGTGATGGACGTACCCCTCGCGACGGAAAAAAGGGACGGCGCCTCCAAATCCGGGGACCCGCCGAGCGGCGTGGCGGTGCCCGCGCTGTCGCTCGAGGACGGGGATTCGGTGGTCGTGGACGCCCTTCCGTCGCTCGGGGCCGGGTATTACGTCGGCATCGCCGGGATGGTCGAGAAGCCGGGGACGTATCCGTGGCATCCCGGAAT
>QHVD01000349.1 GCA_003222235.1 Gemmatimonadota bacterium
CTTGGGGCCGCCCTTCTCGTTTACAGTACCTGAGGTGCCGGGCTAGCTTTTTCTCCGTGCGCCCCACGAGACTCGGGATCATCGGCCTCGGCGCGATCGGCGGCTCGCTCGCGCGGCAGGCGAAGCAGGCGGGCGGGGCGACCGTCCTCGGCTGGTCCCCGCAGCCGGCCGAGCGGGTGGCGGCGGCGCGCCAGGGCGCGATCGACGACGCTCCGGCGCGCGCGGCGGACGTCGCTCGCGCGGTCGACCTGCTGGTGCTGGCCGCCCCCCCGGCGGCGAACCTAGAGCTTCTCGAAACCCTGCGCCCGAATTTGCCCGCGGGCGCACTGGTCACCGATGTGGGGTCCGTGAAGCGAGCGATCGTGGCTCGGGCCGAGGGGCTTGGGCTCGGTGCGCGCTTCGCGGGAGGCCATCCCCTCGCGGGCACGCACGAAGCGGGGTTCGCCGCCGCACGGCTCGATCGCGGTCGTCTACGTCACGCCCACGCGGCAGGGGGACGGCGCCGCGCGGGACGTCGCGCACTTCTGGGCGGAGACGCTCGGCGCGCACCCGGTACTGATCGACGCGGCTCAGCACGATCGCCAGCTCGCCCTGACCAGCCATCTGCCCCAGGCGATCGCGTCGCTCTTGGCCTGCTTTCTCGCGCGGGCGCTGCCGCCGGACGCGACGTTCGGCGCCGGCGCGCGCGACACGACCCGGGTCGCCGCCAGCGACCCCGCGCTCTGGGCCGAAATCTTTCTCATGAACCGCGACGAGCTGCTCGCTGCGCTCCGGTCGCTGGAAGAGCCGCTTGGCGAACTGGAGCGGGCGCTCGAGTCGGGCGACGCCGTGGGGCTCGGGGGCTGGCTGGCGCGCGGCGCGGACTGGCGCCGCAGGCTCCGCACGTGAAGGTCCGCGGCGCCGTGCGGCCGCCGGGCGACAAGAGCATCTCCCACCGCGCCCTGATGCTCGCCGCGCTCGCCCACGGGCGCAGCGAGCTCGCTGGGTTGCTCACCGGGGAGGACGTGAAGTCCACCGCGCGTGTGCTCCGCCAGCTCGGCGCGGTCATCTCCCCCATCCGCGACGGTGGGACGGTGACGGTTCGCGCATCCCGCATCACGCATCCCGCATCCCGATTGCATTGCGGCAATTCGGGCACGACCGCCCGCCTGATGCTCGGCGTCCTCGCCGGGCAGCGGTTCCCGGCCACGCTCACAGGCGACGCGTCACTCAGACGCCGCCCCATGCGGCGCGTGACGGAGCCCTTGCGGGCCATGGGCGCGGACATCGAGGAAGAGCGCGGTGACGCGCTGCCCCTCACGATCCGCGGCGGGCGGCTACACCCGCTCGCCTACACGAGCCCGGTTGCGAGCGCGCAGGTGAAGAGCGCCCTGTTGCTCGCCGGGTTGAGCGGCGGCGTCGCGGTGTCGGTGCGGGAGCCATACCTGTCCCGGGATCACACGGAGCGGCTGTTTCTCCACCTCGGGCTCGCCCTTCGCCTCGAGCACGGCGCGATAAGCTTTCACCCGCCGGCGCCGACTGTGCCGCCATTCCGCCTCTCGATCCCCGGCGACGCCTCCTCCGCCGCGTTCCTGGTCGCCGCCGCCGTGCTCGCCGAAGGGGGAGAGCTGGCGATCGAGAACGCGGGTGTGAATCCGACGCGCACGGGATTCCTCGTCGTGCTCGAGCGGATGGGGGCGCGCGTGGAGCGGGTGAACCTGCGGGACGAAGGGGGCGAGCCGGTCGCCGACCTGATCGCCCGCCCCGCCGCCCTCCAGGGCACGGTCGTCACCGCCGCGGAGGTGCCGACCCTCGTGGACGAGGTGCCGATCCTCGCGGTGCTCGCGAGCCGTGCCGAGGGGGAGACGGTGTTCCGCGAGGTCGGTGAGCTGCGGGTCAAAGAGAGCAACCGGCTCGAGCTGATCGCCGCCAATCTCCGCGCCGTTGGCGTCGCCGCCGAGGCGCAGGGGAATGACCTGCATGTACGCGGCACCACGCGGCCCCCCGGCGGCCGGGTCGAGACGGCGCGCGATCACCGGCTCGCCATGGCGTTCGCGGTGCTCGCCACGTTGCCCGGCGCCGACGTGCGGCTCTCCGAGCGCGCGTCCGTGGCCATCAGCTATCCCGGGTTTTTCCGCGACCTCGAGCGGATGAACGGTGCGCGTCATCGCGATTGACGGCCCGGCGGCGTCGGGCAAGTCGTCCACCGCCCAAGCCGTGGCTCGGCGGTTGGGTTGGGCGCACCTCGATTCGGGAGCCTTGTACCGCGCGATCACGCTGGCGGTCCTGGACAACCTGGGGAATAATGAGGAAGGAGCAAAGGGCAAAGGGGGAGGGTGGGGCCCGCAACGGATCATCGCCCTGACGGAGGACCTACCGGTGCGCCTGGTGCTGGCAGGCGCCGTGTTTCGGCCGGAGGTGGCGGGTGTGGACGTGGCCGAGGCGATCAGATCCGAGCGAGTGACCCGGCGAGTGTCCGAGATTGCGGCCATCCCGGAGGTGCGCCACTGGGTGAACGTACGGCAGCGCGAGGCCGCCCTCGACTACCCGCAGGGAGTAGTCGTCGAGGGGAGGGACATCGGGACGGTCGTATTCCCCGATGCGCCGCTCAAGGTGTTCCTGACGGCCAGCCCTGAGGAGCGAGCTCGGCGTCGCCTCGCACAGCGGGGGGGGGCGGGGGGGGCGGGGTTGAGCGACCGCACCGATCCCGACGAGCTGCGCCGCGAGACGGAGGCTCTGGCGGCCCGAGACCACGCCGATTCCAACCGGGCCGTGGCCCCGCTCCGGGCCGCGCCGGACGCGATCCTGCTCGACACGACGGATCTGCCGCTCGAGGAGCAGGTGCAGCGCGTCGTGGCGCTGGCGCAGAAGCGCTTTTCCGGGTAGCTTTTGTGGCTCCCCGGGCTGGTTCTGAGGGGCAGCCGCCCGGGCCAGACTTCCGGGCTCGACTCTAAACGCTCAACCGAACCGGAACCCTGCATGCTGGTAGATACGCCGGACGAACAGTCCGCCAAGCCGTCCCCCTCCACCTCTCATTCCCACCTGCGCGTTCGCTCCGACCTCCAGGAAGAGTATTCGCCGGACGAAATCGCGAAGATGACGGAACTGTACGAGGGGACGCTCTCGAACATCGAAGAGGGAGAGATCGTCAAGTCCAGGGTCCTCCGCGTCACCGACACCGCCGTCATCCTCGACGTCGGATTCAAGTCGGAGGGTGCGGTGCCGATCGACGAGTTCAAGGACCCGCGCTCACTCAAGGAAGGGGACGAGGTCGAGGTCTTCCTGGAGCACCTCGAGGACCAGGAGGGCGCGGTCGTTCTCTCGAAGAAGAAGGCCGATTTCATGCGGGTCTGGGAGCGGATCCGCGAGGCCCACGAGAAGGACGACCCGGTTGCAGGAACGCTGGTGAAGAAGATCAAGGGCGGCGTGGTGGTGGACCTCATGGGCGTGGACGCGTTTCTCCCTGGGAGCCAGATCGCGCTGCGCCGGGTCCCGAACATCGACGAGCTGCTGGGGCAGGCGTTCGAGTTCAAGATCATCAAGCTCAACAAGCGGCGCCGCAACATCGTGGTGTCCCGGCGCGTGCTGC
>QHVD01000350.1 GCA_003222235.1 Gemmatimonadota bacterium
GCTCCTGATGAGCCGCGAGAAGATCAACGCGATTCTCAAGAACATCATCGACCGGCGGACCGAGGATTGGGGTATCGAGGTTTCGGCGGTCGAGGTGAAGGACGTGGACCTGCCGCCCGAAATGAAGCGGGCGATGGCGCGCCAGGCCGAGGCGGAGCGCGAGCGGCGGGCGAAGATCATCAACGCGGAAGGCGAGCTGCAGGCGTCCGAGAAGCTGGCGCAGGCCGCGCACATCATCGGCGCCGAGCCCGCGGCGATCCAACTGCGGTTCCTGCAGACCGTCACCGAGATCGCTTCCGAGAACAATTCGACCACGATCTTCCCGCTCCCGATCGAGCTGTTCAAAGGATTCCTCGAGAAGGCGGCGAAGCCCGCGGCCGCAGCCAGCCCCGCCCTCCCCGAAAAGACCGCCGGCGAGACCCTGCCCGCCTCCCTCGACATGGCGAGGGTCAAGGGCTAGCATGCCGGGCGAGCTGATCAGCCGGGAGGCGCTCGAGCGGATCATCCGGCGCGCTGCCGAGCTCCAGGCCGGGGAGCGCGACATCGGGGAGGGGTTGACGAAGGACGAGCTCGTCGCGCTGGGCCAGGACGTCGGCATCCCGTCGCGCTATCTGCAGCAGGCGCTCCTGGAGGAGCAGACGCGGAGCGTGTCGGGCGCAGAGCGCGGTCCGCTCGCCTGGCTCACGGGGCCGTCACAGCTCTCAGCCGAGCGCGTCGTGCCGGGAGAGCGGACGGCGGTGGAACGCGCCCTCGCGGCCTGGATGGAGCAGGAAGAGCTGCTCCAGGTGAAGCGTCGCTACGCCGATCGCACCAGCTGGGAGCCGAAGGTCGGCGCGTTCGCGTCGATTCAGCGGGCGCTCGGCGCCGGGGGCAAGAGCTTCGCCCTGGCGCGCGCCTCGGAGATCGCGGCGCAGGTCACGCAGCTCGAGACCGGGCTCTGTCACGTGCGCCTCAGCGCGGACGTGCGCCGGCAGCGCCGGCAACGCCTCTGGAGCGCGGCCGGGCTCGTGGTGTTCGGCGCGGCGCTCGGCGGGGTGGCGCCGGTGCTCGGCGCGATCGCCCCGTGGGCGGCCGTACCGATGATCGCGGCGTGGGCGGGGGCAGTGGGGGTGGCGCGCCGCCACCGCTACGATAACGAGCGTCTCCAAGTCGGCCTCGAGCAGGTGCTCGACGCTCTGGAGCGCGGGGATATCAGACCGGAGCAGCTCGCCTCCCGGACCCGACCGAGCACCTTCGGGCGCATCGCCGACGAGATTCGCAAGACGTTCGAGATCATCTGAGCGAGACATGACCGACACCGGACGGGTGGGGGTGCTCGGGTGCGGCCTGATGGGAAGCGGCATCGCCCAGGTGGCCGCCGCCGCGGGCTACGAGACCATCGTGCGAGACGTGTCGCAGGAGATCTGGGAGCGGGCCCGGGGCGGGATCGAGAAGTCGCTCGCCAAGCTCGTCGAGAAGGGGAAGCTCGCCGCGACGGACCGCGACGCCGCTCTGAAACGCCTCGCGTTCACGACCACCACGGGCGACCTCAAGGACTGCGACATCGTCCTGGAGGCGGTAACCGAAGATCTCGTGCTCAAGAACGCGCTCTGGAGCGAGCTGGACCGCCTGTGCGGACCGCGCACGATCTTCGCCTCCAATACCTCGAGTCTCACGATCGCGGCGATGGCCGCCGCGACCAGGCGGGCCGACCGCGTCGTCGGGCTCCACTTCTTCAACCCGGTGCCCCTCATGCAGCTCGTCGAGGTCGTACGCACGGTCACGACCTCCGAGGAGACCTTCGGTCGCGCGTTCGCCTTCGCGAAGTCCCTTGGCAAGGAGCCGGTCGCCGCGAAAGACAGCTCCGGTTTCATCGTGAATCTGCTGCTCGTCCCCTACTTGCTCGACGCCATCCGGGCGGTGGAGCGCGGCGTAGGAAGCGTGCCGGACGTCGACAAGGCGATGCAGCTCGGATGCGGCCACCCGATGGGCCCGCTGACGCTGCTCGACTTCGTGGGGCTCGACACGACCTACCGGATCGCCGAGATCATGTTCACCGAGTACCGCGAAACCCGCTACGCGCCGCCCCCGCTGCTGAAGCGCATGGTGCTCGCCGGGATGACCGGTCGGAAAAGCGGCAAGGGGTTCTACGACTATTCGGTCAATCCGCCCAGGGTCGCGGACCTGGGGCTCTGACGCCGCACGTCCCACGTTCCACGCCCAAGGACCAGAATGCTCGGATACGATTGGCCCCGCCTGCACGCGGCCCTGAACGACCTCCCCGCCGCCCTGCTGGTCGTCACGGTGCTGTTCGACCTCGCCGCGTGGCTCACGAAGCGCGAGTCGCTCCAGGCGGCGGCGTCCTGGACGCTGTGGGCCGGCGTGCTCGGCGGGTGGGCCGCGGTCCTCGCCGGGTTGCAGGCGGAAGACGTGATCGAGCATGGTGACGCCGCGCACGACTTGATGGAGACCCACGAGACGCTCGCCCTCGTCACCATGGGCGTCTTCAGCGCGGTGCTCGTCTACAAGCTGATCCGCCGCGCTCGGCTGAGCGGTGTCGAGAAGGCCGGGCTGCGTCTGCTGAGCGTCGCGGGGTTCGTGGGGATCATCTGGACGGCGAGGATCGGCGGGAAGCTGATGTTCGACCACGCGGCAGGGATCTCAACCGCGACGATGCAAGCCGAGATTGGGGACCGCAAGGCCGCACACCATCACCACCCGGGTGAGCGAGAGGAGGACGAGCACACGGACACGCTCCACGCAGCGCCCCGCGACTCTGCCGGGCCTGCGGGTCACACCCATCGGCGGCATGAGCGCTGACGGGTCCGAATGCGGAATGCGGAGTGCCGAATGCGGAATCGATCGCGCGGCGGTCGTGCGCATGGGCCCGCCCTGGGGATCGAACTGGCCCTGCAATTCCGCACTCCGCATTCCGCATTCCGCACTTGCATCACCGTCCCCTCCCCTGTCTCCGCACGCTCTTGATCCTCGACGCGCGTCCTGAGCGGGTGACTCGCGAGCTCGCCACGCTCGTGCCGGCGGAGAGCCTACGCATCGAGCGCATGAACGCCCGTGACGGGTATCTCGAGACGGCCTGGTACGATGCTAAGACCGGGCGCTCGTTCGCCGGCGCGCGGGACCTCCCCGACCTCCCCGCTTCGGTGAAGATCCGCTGCTGGGCCGACCCTTACGTGCCCGGGCAGACCCGGCTCACGGTCGAGGCGGTCTACCGCCCGCGCTACGACCCTTCCCTCCCGGAGCGCGACCTCGAGGTCATCGTGCCCAAAGACCACCCGGGCAGCGGAATCGCCGGGCGGCTCATCGAAAAGGCGAAGCAGCGGGTCGGCGTGCCCAAAGCCGCGGAGTAGGGCGTCGCGGCCACGGCGGCGGCGTTACGCTCCCACCCAGCTCTTCACCCACCGCTCCATCACGGAGAGGTCCAGCACGGCATCGCGGCACGGGCCGTTCGGAAGGGACATCGTGAGGCCGAGCACCGGGAGCTTGCCGGCGACGTCACGGAGGCCGGTCGTCATGTCCCGCTCGCAAGCGACCGCCACGACGGCCCGCGGCCGGCGCTCCCGGATCACCCGCCGCGCCAGCTGCCCGCGCGTCGCGACGAACACCGGCACCTCGTAGCGTCCGGCGATGGCCAACACGCCGTCGAGCGCCTGCTTGGAGAGACACCGCGGGATCAGCACCAACAGCTCTCCCTTCCCCACGGTGCGCTTCCGCCGCGCGGCGAGCCCGTTGTAGACGTCGATCGCGGCGTGCTCCACCCAATCTCGCCTCCCGAACGGCCGCGCGACGCGGGACGTGAGGCTCATCAGGCGCAGGTACGGCCCCCGCTCGAGCCACTGCTCCGGCAGCAGCAGGACACCGCCGTAGAAAGACAAGAGCAGCAACCCGAACCAGAGCCACGCCACGACGGCCGCCGCCCCGACGCCGAACCCCAGGACCGCGGGCAGGGCGGGAAGCACGGCCTGGAGCCGCGGGGCGAGGAGGAAGAGCAGGGTTCCCGCCGCGCCCGGGACGACGACGAGCGCCAGCGCGGCGAAGCGGAAGAAGAGACCGGGAGGCGCTGAGAAGTCGCCGTTTCGGGGGAGGGGCTTGCCGTCCCACTCATCCCACTCGTGCCCCAGGCGGCGATCGGTCTCGATGTGGATGAGTTGAGCGCGCGCCCCTTCGGTCGCCATAACGGGTCGAAGCATCACCCGGGGCTGTTGCCGTGTCAAGCGGAGACCACGCGTGGTAAGTTCCCCCGTGCTCCTGTGCCCCTCACCCGGTTCTCCGGTCTGTTGACCGATCCGCGCATTCGCGCCGCGTACGCCGAGGGCGCCGGCATCTACCGCATCGTGCCGGCTGGCGTCGCCGTCCCGCAGGCCGTCGAGGAGCTGCAGCACCTCGTCCGCTGGGCCGTGGACACGGGAACGCCGCTCGTCCCGCGCGGCGCCGGGAGCGGCATGCCGGGTGGCAACGTCGGCCCGGGCGTGATAGTGGACCTGAGCCAGGCGTTTCACCGGGTGGCCCCCGACTGGAGCCGTCGCACCGTCTGGGCCGGCGCCTCGGTGACCTGGGCGGACGTGAACGACGCCGCCCGCCCATTCGGGCTCAGGCTCCCCCCGGATCCGTCCTCGGGGGCGTTTGCCACGTCGGGCGGGATGGTCGCGACCAACGCGGCGGGCCCCCGCTCCCTGCAGTACGGCAGCGTGCGGGGCTGGGTCGAGGCGGTTCAGATCGTCACTGCGGACGGCGAGGCGCGCACCGTGAGCCGGGGTGGAGGGGCGGGCTCCTGGCGCCTGGCACCCGACGCCCGACACCTCGTGACGCATGGCTTCCCCAAGACCCGCAAGAACTCCAGCGGGTACGCGCTCGATCGCTTCGCCGAGTCGGGTGACGAACTCGATTTACTCATCGGCTCCGAGGGGACGCTCGCCTTCATCACCGCGGTCCAGTGGCGGCTTGCGCCTCTTCCTCCGCACGTCGCCGGAGCGGCGCTGGGGTTCACGAGTCTCGAAGCCGTGGGCGCGGCGGTGCACAATCTCGTGGCGCTGAACCCGTCGGCGGTGGAGCTCCTCGACCGCACCTTCCTGGCGTGGGCCGGCCACGCGCGGGCGCGCCTGCCCGAGGGTCCCGACGTCCTGCTCCTCGTCGAATTCGAGCGCGATACGCCGGCGACCGCTCGCGGGGCCGTCGGCGACGCCGTGCGCGCCCTGAAGGCGCTCGCCACGCACGTCGAGACCGCCGTGGACAAGCGGGGCCTCGAGCGGCTCTGGGCCATGCGCAAGCTCGCGAGTCCGGCGCTCGCCCGCCTCCCCGACACGCGACGCTCGCTCCAGGTCGTGGAAGACGGCTGCGTCCCGCTCGAGGGACTGACGAGCTACATCGCGGGGATCCGTGCCACCGCGGACCTGCATGGGATCCCGGTGGCGATCTTCGGGCACGCGGGGGACGGGCACGTGCACGTGAATGCCCTCCCCGACACCACCGGGCGGGAGTGGCAGGAGGCGCTCGCCGGGCTGTTCCGTGACGTGACCGACCTCCTGATCCGGCTTGGCGGCACGCCCTCAGGCGAGCACGGCGACGGCCGGCTGCGCGCGGGGGTACTGGAGCGCGTCTACGGGCCCGAAGTGGTCGCGTTGTGCCGCGACCTGAAGCGTGTCCACGACCCGCGCTCGATCCTCAATCCCGGTGTTATAATCCCCTCGGCCGATTGGGCGCCGCTCGCCGAGCTGAAGGTCGGTCCGGACCGAGCCCCGATGCCCGACGACATCGCCACCCGCTTGCGCGAGATCGAACGCACCGCCGGCTGGGCGACGCCGAAGCTGGAGCTGGCTCGACCCTCCGGGCACCCGACACCCGACACCTGACACCAGATGGAGATCATCCGCGCGCCCCGTGTCACATTGATCGCCCGCCCTGAGTTCATCGAGCCCGAGCACGTGCGGGTCCAGTGGCGCGGGGAAGCCTCCGCCGGCGAGCGCCTCGCCGAGTTCGCGGGACGCATCTGTTATATGAGCCAGCACAATCCGGCGAGCCGCACCACGGTGGAGTATCTCGAGAACATAGCAGGGCCACGGCTCGGTGCTCGAGCACGCCGTGTACGTGCTGCTGATCGAGGGAATCTCCCGCTCCTGCTCGCACGAGCTGGTGCGGCACCGGGCGGGCTTCGGGTACTCGCAGCTCTCCCAGCGCTATGTGGACGAGTCCCACGCGGCGTTCGTGATGCCGCCTGCGATCAGCGGCGATCCGAAGCTCGAGGCGGCGTGGGAGCGCGAGGTCGCCGGCGCGCAGGCGGCCTACGTGCAGGCGGTCGAGGCGCTGATGCAACGGCATGCGAGGGTGGAGGACAAGTTCCATCGCCGCAAAATGGCGCGCGAAGCGGCGCGGAGCGTCCTGCCGAACGCCACCGAGGTGAAGATCGTGGTCTCCGGCAACGCGCGCGCCTGGCGCACGATGCTCGAGCTGCGGTGCGGCGAGGGCGCGGAGCTCGAGATCCGCCGCCTGGCAATCGCGTGCCTCCGCGTCCTACAACGCGAGGCGCCCGCACTGTTCTCCGATTTCGAGATCTACGTCGCAGACGACCAACAGGAGGCCGCGCGCGTCGCCTACCATAAAGTCTGACGTCTGATGTCTGACGTCTGACGTCTGACGTGAGACATCAGACATCAGACATCAGAAAAAAAACCGCACCTCCCTATTGCGCATCGCTCCGGCTTCTCTTATTGTCTTATTCGATCGACGCGTTTTGATTGACAGACCGCACGAGCGGCCTTTTTTGTAGGAGGTCATCCGAGACCACATGCGCCTAGGTCTCGCTTACAACGAAAAATCCGAGGCCACGAGCTCTCCCGAAGAGCCTCCGAGTACCAACGACGCGTTCGCCGAATGGGACGACCCATCCACGATCGCTGCCGTGGAACAGGCTCTCGGTCTCGTCGGCACCGTCGTCCGGCTCGAAGCCGATCGGTCCTTCCCGCAGCAGCTCGCCCTCGCCCGGCCCGACCTCGTGTTCAACATGGCCGAAGGGCTCCACGGCCAGAATCGCGAAGCGCTCGTTCCGGCGATCTGCGAGTACTTGAACGTCCCGTACACGGGGTCCGACCCGCTCACGCTCGCGCTCTCGCTCCACAAAGCACGCACCAAGGAGATCCTCGCCTACCGTGGCGTCGCCACTGCGCCGTTCACGTGCGTCCGCGAGGCGGAGGACCTGGAGCGCGTGGCCCTGCCTTTCCCGGTGTTCGTGAAGCCCGTCGCGGAAGGATCCGGTAAAGGCGTATTCAGCAACAACTTATGCCATACTTCGGCACAGCTCCGCGAGCGCGCCCTCTTCCTTCTTCATCGCTACGCGCAGCCGGTGCTGGTCGAAACGTACCTTCCCGGCCCCGAGTTCACGGTCGCGATCCTCGGCAACGGCCCTGCCGCCTACTGCCTCCCCGTCATCGGGTTCGACTTCTCGACGCTCCCCGCCGGCGCTTCGCCTGTGTACGGCTACGAGGCGAAGTGGGTGTGGGATCGACCCGAGGCGCCGCTCGCGCTCTTCCAGTGCCCGGCGCGCGTGCCGGACGGCCTCTACCGGGAGATCGAGCGCACGGCACTCGACTCGTACCACGCCCTCGAGTGCCGTGATTGGTGCCGCGTGGACATCCGCGTGGATCGCTTCGGCGTGCCGAACATCCTGGAGCTCAACCCGCTCCCCGGAATCATTCCCGACCCGGCGATGAACTCCTGCTTTCCGAAGGCCGCGCGGGCCACCGGTTTCACCTACGACGAGCTGATCCAGCAAGTCGTGCAGATCGCCTGGCGACGCGTGACGGGACAGGACATCCCG
Source organism: Gemmatimonadota bacterium (assembly GCA_003222235.1). Taxonomy (GTDB): domain Bacteria; phylum Gemmatimonadota; class Gemmatimonadetes; order Gemmatimonadales; family GWC2-71-9; genus AG12. The sequence continues at coordinate 7,808 of QHVD01000350.1, forward strand.
ACCGATCGCGGCGCCGCGCGGGCGCAGCACGCGGTGCCCGTGCCAGCCGCCGGGATACCCGCATGAGGATCGTCGTCCTCTACGACCCCGGCGCCGAGGATTGGGCGCCGGCCGAGATCCGTAGCGTGCTGAACGCGGTGGACGAAATCGGCGGCGTCTTCGCCGGGATGGGCCACGACATCCGGAAGGTGCCGGTCCGGCACGACATGCGTTGGTTCCCGGTGGCGCGCCGGGCGGACCTGGTGTTCAACCTGTGCGAGGGCGTCCACGGCCGCAGCGAGTGGGAAGAGCACGTGGTAGCGGTCCTCGAGTTCTCCGGCGTCCCGGTCACCGGATGCGGCGTCTGGACGCTCGCCGCCTGCCGGCGGAAGGCGGTCGCGAACGCGCTGCTGGCGCACGCGGGGCTCCCGATCCCGCGCTGGACGCTCGCCCAGGGCAAGATCGACGAGAGCTTCCCGCTCCCCGCCATCGTCAAACCCGCGGCCGAGGACGCAAGCGCCGGGCTCGACCGCGGATCGATCGTGACCGACCGCCGGGCCCTCCGCACCCGCGTCGCGGCGATGACCGAGCAGTTCGACGAAGTGCTCGTCCAGGAGTACGTCGCCGGCCGCGAGTTCGCCGTCGGGTTGGTCGGGAACCGCGTCCTCCC
>QHVD01000351.1 GCA_003222235.1 Gemmatimonadota bacterium
CAAGGCCGCCACGCGGGCCGCCGTATGCACGGCGATGCCGGCGAAATCTTCGCCCACGTATTCGACCTCCCCCGTGTGCAACCCGGCCCGAACGTCGATTCCCAGGCGCCGGACGGCCTGCGCAACGGCACAGGCGCAGCGGACTGCCCTGGCCGGACCATCGAAGGTGGCAAGGAATCCGTCGCCCGTCATCCCGATCTCCCGACCCCGATACCGTTCGAGTTCACGCCGCACGACCCCGTGATGCGCGGCGAGAAGATCGCGCCACCCGGCGTCTCCGAGCGCGGCGGCGCGCTCGGTGGAGCCCACGATGTCGGTGATCAGCACCGTAGCCAGAACTCGGTCCGATTCCGGCGCGGAGCGGGCGCCCGTGAGGAACTCCTTGATCTCCCCGAGCACGGGCTCCGTGTCACCGACATGGGCCAGGTACCCTCCAGGGAGTTCGACGTACTTCGTCCCCGGGATATGCTCGGCCAGATAGTGGCCGTGACCCACCGGGACGTGACGATTTCCGCTGCGTTGGAGGACAAGGGTGGACACGCGAATGGCCGGAAGGACGTGGCGCACGAAGATATCGAACATCGTGGCGTACATCGCGGCCGCCACCCCCGGTTCCATGGCCAGCCGCTCGTAGCGGGCACACGAGTGCCGGACCCGTTCGTCATGCGTGAGGCTGGGCGCCATGAGTCAGTCCTTGGAACGCGGGAAGGCCGGGTCAGGCCAGCTCGCGCCCGGCGCCGGCGTCGGCGCACGGTAGAGCCCGGTACGCACCGGTACTCCGAGGCCCTCCCCGACCGCGCGAATCGTTTCGGGGCAGAAGCCGTAGGCACGGATGCGTGCGATTCGACCGTCCTGTTCCTCGAAACGGAAGACGACCTCCAGGGCCTCGCTCCCCCAGCGTGTCGCGAATAGCAGTGCGATCGGCTCGCCCTCGAACTCGACGCGCTCGATGCGCACGGAGTCGGGCCGGGTCTGCGGCGGCCACTCGTCGTGCCCATGGACCACCTTGTAGAGGAAGTGAGGAGTGCCCTCGGAGGGATGCTCGCGGCCGATGTGGAACGAGGTCCCGACGTTCTCTGCCGAGGCGCCGTCGAGCATGAGGGCAACGAGACCCTTCACGTCCTTGGCGTTGTACCGCTCGATGAAACGGTCGAGAAGCTCCGGGGACGGCAGCGGCCGGCGTGATGCCGCCGCGCCCTCGGGCTCACGCAGGCGTCCCCGGCCTCGGTGCAGCGCGGCCTTGACGGCGCCAGTCGTCGTAGCCAGAAGCTCGGCAATCTCTTCGAGACTCATATCGAACACCTCTTTCAGCACCACCGCTGCGCGTTCCTGGGGCGAGAGCCGCTGGAGCAGTCGATACCCGGCGTCTCGCACGTCGCTCGACGCTTCGGGATTCGCACGGGCTGTATCATCGGGGCTTGCGACGGAGACCCGGGCCTCCGTCTCGCGGCGTCGGAGCGTGTCGATCCAGACGTTCGTCGCCGTGCGCAGCAGGTAGGCGCGTGGGTTGCGAATGGGCGGGTAGGTGACGCCCCACTGCCCGAACGCCCGCAGCAACGTGTCCTGAGCCAGGTCGTCGGCGTCCCAGACGTTGCCGGCGAGGCGGCGACAGTAGCTGTATAGGGCCGGCCGCAGCGGCACGAGCATGTCGATGTAGCGGTGCCAGGCCGTACACAGGTCGTCCCGCAGCGTGTCCGGGGTCTCCACCTCACTCATGTCCGGCCCTCCTTCGGCTGATTGCGGCATCTCATCCAGCATGACGGGTGAGCCCGCGTCCAGGATACGGGGGACCCCCTGCGGCAGAGGGGCGTCGTACCGGATGGCGTCACCCACGTTCGGATCGCCGTAGGTACCGCCGAGGTCGAGGAGGTGGGCGTCGAGGAGCCCGAGCACGTCCTCGGGGAGGTCAGCCGCCTCGCGATGTTCCCCGACCTCCAGAAGCTGCACCAGTGCAGTCCAGAGGCTGCGGCACGGGGAGCCTCGCAAATACCCAGTGTGCTAGTGTGCTAAAGCCACAGGCGGTCGCGCGGAGCGCCGACATGCGGCATGTCTCCTGCATATTCGGGGCAAGGGGTCTCCGATGATCTCGTGGCGCACACCTCGACCTCTGTCCGTAGTCGCCAGACCGCGAGGCAAGCCGTAGCTCGGCGGGAGGCAAGCATGCACCAAGAGGCAGAACATGGTCGCGGGAACTCTCACGTGCCTGCACGCGGAGCAATCGCCGCCGACCAGGGAGTAGTCGTGTTCGCCCGACCACCGATAGTCTACTTGGTGTCCATCCTCGCGGGCTTCGGGCTCAACGCCGTCTGGCCGGTGAGAATGGTGCCCGACGCCATCGAGCCGGTAGGCGGAATGTTGATTCTGCTCGCGGTGGCGCTGTTCGTGCTTTCGGTTCGCGAGTTTCGGAGGGCGCGAACACCGATTCGGACCAGGAAGCCGGTCATGTCGATCATCACCAATGGACCCTATCGGTTCTCTCGGAATCCCATCTATCTGTCGTTCACGCTGCTGCAACTCGGCCTGGGCATGTGGGCGAACAGCGCATGGCTCGTGGGCATGCTCATTCCCACCCTCGTCCTGATGTCCTACGGCGTCATCGCCAGGGAGGAGCGGTACATGGCGCGGAAGTTTGGTGACGAGTATCTCCAGTACAAGAGGGCGGTGCGACGGTGGTTCTAGAGGGCCAGCCGGAGCGGCCACGCTCGACTACCAGACGCTCCGTGAGAATCGCCATCGGCTGGACTGCCGGCGAGTCGTTCAGTCGTTCCCACCCACATGGGCGCGGACATGCTGAGCCGCTGGGACGAGGCCGACATGGAGTGCGCGGACGACGGACAGATCATCGTGCTGTAGCCCGAGGCTCGGCCGCGTGGTCGGAACGGGGTCTCACCGGAAGGGGCTCACCTTCAGCGTCGAGCGTTGCTCGGGGCCGGAAGAACCCCGAGTTTCCTACGCCCCGTGGCTCTTTGCCTCTCAGCCGAGCGCTTTGTCCTTACCCAGGACGAGCAAGTCGAGGGCGTCGACGACCGGTCCGGTCTCCGTCTCGGCGGCCGCACGCAGCCGGGCTACGCCAGCGTCGTACTCCGCATCGGTGATGAGCTTCAAGGGAGTGTGCGCATCGCGGCGCATCGCGGCAGCGGCGGCCGCGAGAGACTCGGCCGTCTGCTGGGGCACTGGTTCCAGCGCGACGTACTCGAAGCCGGCTGCGTCGAACGCGGCGCACACGTCGGCGACACTCGGGTAGGCGTCGAGTACCCGGACGGCTTCGGGAAAGAATCGAAAGAGCATGATGCGCTGGTGCCTGCCTGGAAACGCGGACCGAATGAGCACTTTCGCGCCGGTACGGAGCACGCGCCGCAATTCGACGGCTGCGGCCCGGATATCCGGGATGTGGTGGATCACGGTGGAGAGCCAGGCGGCGTCGACACTATCGGTGGGGAGTGGGATTTCTCCCGCGTGACCGGCCAGGGT
>QHVD01000352.1 GCA_003222235.1 Gemmatimonadota bacterium
GCGAATTCTCAAGGACAAGGAGGCGCACGGGGACTACTGCTGGATCAACCTCTATCTCTGGCGTGATGTCGCCAAATTCCGAGCTGCCTCCTCTTCGCGGTGCACATGCCCTGCGGACAGCACGCCCCTGACCCCCGTCCACTATGGAAACGCGAATATCGTTGTGGACATATGTCAGACGTGCAAAGGCGTATGGCTCGACAAGGGCGAGTATGCGCGGATCATCAAGTTCCTTGACGATACCGTGGATGCGGAATCCGTTGGCGACTATCTCAGGGATTTGCGCGACGAGTTCGGAGAAATAGTCAAGGGGCATCCGTTGGCGGGGCTCAAGGGAATCGAGAAGGTGCTCTACCTGCTGGAGTTGCGCTTCTTCGTTCAGCATCCGCAGCTACTGAGCGGCGTCCAGTCTCTGCCTCGCGCCTAGAAATGGGCGTCGCGCCCCGTCTAGCTCGGCCCAGGGGTTTTCGAGACGGATCGGGACAGGGTTAAGAGACAAGCGGGTGTCACCACTCTGGTCCAGGGGGCGGCGGGTTCTAACCCTCCGGTCCCAGTTTCCGCCCGCCGAGACAGTGGAGATGCAGGTGGAAGACGGTCTGCCCGGCACCGTCACCGGTATTGCTGGGGGGATAGGTCGGCAGTCGGATTGGTTGGGTGGGGCTAGTAGACAAAGGGGAACTCGATGAGAGCCAAAGTGGGTCTGTGGATTGACCATAGGAAGGCCATTGTCGTGACTGTTACGGACAAAGGGGAAGAGATAGTGCTAGTAATATCGGCGGTTGAAAAACAGCGCCGCCGTTCTGGTGATTCACCCCTCAAGGGTCCCTATGAACAACAGCAAGTACCGGCAGATGATCGCCGACAGAGAACCTTCACGGGACATCTCACCGTTTACTACGATGCGGTAATTGCGTGCATTGGTGATGCGGAATCCATTCTGATATTTGGTCCGGGTGAGGCAAAGGGCGAACTGACGAAACGTCTTAAAAGGAGCGACCTAGGCGGACGCATCGCAGGTGTTGAAACAGTTGACAAGATGACGGATCGCCAGATTGCAGCGAAAGTTCGACGGCACTTTGCACAATAGTGTTCGGCAATAGGATCGAGTCGCACGCCAACACCGTCTGCAAGTGTTTCCTCCGCAGCGTGCGCACTGAGTGCCTCGACCATGTGCTCGTCTCGGGCGAGGCGCATCTTGGCGCCACGGTTCGCCGCTATTGCGCCTACTCCAACACGGCACGGCCGCACCAAGGCATCCGCCAGCGAGTTCCCGACGGGCCACATCGTCGACGGCCGACGGCGCGGTCGAAGAGATCCCTGTTCTCGGCGGCCTTCACCACGCGTTCCGCCTTGCGGCGTAGCGCGGAGGGAGCGAGTGGCCAATACGGCCAGCGCCCTCCGGTCAGAGCAGTGGGTCAGGTTGACGTGGGAGCTGATTGGGACGACACTCCAATGCGAGCCCGTTCTCAGCCCCGCAGCGCGACGGCGGGAGGGCGCTTCGCCCCTCCCCACGTGTGCTCGGCGCGGACTCCGGAAGGAGAATCGTGCCATGGCCACGGACGACGCTGATGACCTCGTACCCTTTCAGGAGGTTAGGGTTATCAGGTCGACGGCCCCAGCCCTGCTCTGCCGGATCGGGGAGAAGAGCGTCTGGCGGCCTCCTGGCTTCGTGTGGATGACCTAGGATGCAGAACCGTCTGCGTGAGGCGCTCGGACGCCTTTGGACGTCGGTGTGGAGACGACGCGTTCCCATCGCCGTGAAGACAGAGCCCGATCGGGAAGGTGGCGGTTTGGCCGAGGCGCGTGGCCGCTTCTGGAGGGAGTTTCGCGAGGGACAGCGTGAGGCCGAAGCCCACAGCTCGAGGCCACGATGATGCCGCACGTGATGCGTGCCACCGCATGACCGGGGTCAAGCGCTCGCCGATCGCCTGCGAGAACATGAATCACCGACGCGCCAACTCGCCGGTGGCGCACTGCCCGCAGTGCGGCGAGGTGGTGAACCGAGATATCCCACGCCGGGCGTGCAGCACCGAGCAGCACGCCGTGTCACGGCGCCACAGCGCTCGGTGTTCTGCGTCGGGTGCGGCGAACAACTGATCTGACGACGAGAGGACCCCCCATGGCGCACGCGCGGTTCGAACCCTGCCCGCACTGCCACGCCCCGCTCTCGTACCTTGAAGGCGTCGCCGGCAGCAAGATGGACCCACAGTGCCCGCGCTGCCACAAGGGCGTGACGGTGACGCGCGCGACGTTCCTGATGGCGGACCATTCGCGGCTCGGGTCCGTACCGAAGACGCCGCGCGCCCGATAAGCGGCAGCGCTGCGGCCGGGACTTGGCGAGGTGTTCGGCCGCGGAGGCTGGCGGCTCCTATTCGGCCAATTTCAGGTACCTCAGTGCCCGGGGACTGTGGAGTGCCCCTCGCCACTCACGCCGCCCAGGTCCCTCAGGTTGAGAAAGGGGACCGCCCCGCCGCCAGTGAACTGCGGCAGGGTGCCGTTCCACTTGTCGATCGCCTTGTTCTGGATGAGCAGGGGCGTGAGCGATTCCTGGAGTAGTTTGTTCGCCTCGGCCTGCGCCTTGGCCTTCACGAGCGTCGCCTGCGCGTCCCCCTCCGCCTCCGCGACCTTCGCCTTCGCGAGCGTCTGCTGGCGCTGCAACTCGTACTCCGCCTGCTGGGCCTCTTGCTGGGCCGCCATCTTCTGCTGCATTTGCTTCTCGATTGCGTCCGGCAAGTGGCTCGCACCGAGGTTCACCTTGTCGACCACGAACCCCATCTTGTTCATCTCGTGCTGCAGGTTGTCCTGGATCTGCCCCTGCAGCTGCCCGCGCTGGTTGGAGATCAGGTCGGTGAGCGACATCTGCCCGGCCGCGTTCTGCGCCGTGGTGATGATCGTGCGCCGGATGAACGTCGACTCGATGTCGCCGATCTCGGCGCCGCGGAAGGACCGAAAGACGTCCGCGGCCTTCTCCTGGCTCGTGTTGTAGGTGACCGAGATGTCCTGGCGGATGTGCTGGCCCTCCTTGGTCGGGAGGTCG
>QHVD01000353.1 GCA_003222235.1 Gemmatimonadota bacterium
TCGGCTCCGCCTGGATGTCGGCGAGCTCCACGCGCTGCAGCGCCTGGAGGAAGGTGGTCAGGTCGAAGTTCCCGAGGGCGGTCGAGAAGATGAGGCTCAGCGCCGGGTTCACCACTTCCTGGCTCGCGTTGCCGAGCGCGGCGAGCTGGTTGCCGCCCAGGTCCACGTTGACCTGCGTGGCCGGGTTCTGGCTGGTGAACGCCACGGCGTCGGGCTTGCCGTCGCCGTTCAGGTCCACGGGGGTGGCACTCTTCGGATCGGGACGCTGCACCAACTGGTTGAAGTACTGGCAGTTCGGCAGGCAGTCGGGGAAGTGGGTGCCGAGGTCGTACTTCAAGCCCAGCTCCTCGACGTCGGTCCGGTCCACGAAGATGATCTTCGCCTGGATCGACACCTGCGGCGTGCGGATGTCCAGGCCCTTGACGAACTCTTCCACCCGGTTGATGCGCGTCGTCACCTCGGTGATGACCAGGGCGTTGGTGGTGGAGTCGGCGACGACGGCGCCGCGCTTGGTCAGGAGCGACTGCACCGACGGCATCAGCGCCCCCGCGCGGGCGTAGTTCACCCGCACGAGGCGGGTCTCCACCGGCACGGTCGAGTCCGCCCGAGCCAGGTCCTTCTTGTCGATCACCTGGATAATGCCGCCTTCGAGCACGTTGGCGGCGAGCCCCTGCGACTCGAGCACCGCGTTGAAGGCGAGGTCCCAGGGCTGGTTCTTGATCTCGGCGCTGACGTTGCCCTTGATGTCCTTGGAGAGGATGATGGTCCGGCCGCTGAACGCGGCAAACCCGGACGTGACCTCGCGCAGATCCGCGTTATCCCACGTCACCGTGATGCGCGGGGCCTGGGACTGCTCGCCCTCGTCGGCATGGGCCGAGAGGTATTGATTGATCGCCCGCGCCGCTTCGCCGGGAGCGGGCGTCGCCACCCGCGCGGCTTCGCCGCCGCGGCGCGACGGCGCCGGAGCCGCCGCGAGCGCCGCTGCGGCCGCCGCATTTTGGCTGGTCCACGCCGCGAAGGCGGTGCGCTCCGAGCCGATCTGCACGCGCACCTGGCCGTCGCGCTTCTCGATCTGATAGGACTTCAGGACGTCGAGGTCGATCACGATCCGCACCACGTCCGGGCGGAACTGCGCGTAGCGGATGTTCTTGATGCCGCCGCGGTTTTGCCCGTCGTAGAGCACCGCCGGTGCCGCAAGCCGCGCCCCCTGGAGGTCGAGCACGAGCCGGGCGGGGCTGGGCAGCGTGAAATCCTGGACGTCCACGGCGCCACGGAGATCGATCACGACGTCCACGCTCGCGGAGGCGGGGAGCACGCTCACGGCCCGCACTTCACCGTCACGCCCCCCTGACCCCGCTGGGGCTCGGGGCGCCGCCGCGATGGCGAGCCCCGTTCCAGCAGGCTGCAACGGGAGCACCAGTCCCGCTGCCGCAAGCTGGAACGGGGCGAGCCACGCGACGAGGGCAGGGATGCGCTTCATGGTGTTCCCTCCTGCTTAGCGAGCTGCAGGCTCTCCTGCCGCTCGAGGCCGAATTCCTGGACCGTAAAGACGATCTCACGCGGCCGGATGGCGGTCGCCCTGAGGCGTCCGATGATGTCGCCCGACTTCACGCGATAGAGTTTGCTGTTCGTGATGTCACGCAGTACCGCCACGCTCCGTGCCGGGTAGCGCGAGTCGTAGTAGATGCCCACGAGCTTGAGATCCGCCAGGAGCGGCCGGATGTCGCCCGACTTGAGCAGCGACAGGAACGGATCGCGCCCGCCCCCCTCGTAGGCGTACACCTCGCGCACGAGCGTCATGGCGATGGCGGCTTCGGGATGGGCACCGGTATCGGACGATGCCGGTGGCTTGGCCCGGGGCGCCCGCGGCGCCCCCTGCAGCGTGGCCTGCGCGGCGAGCGGCGCGGCCAGGCACAGCGTCACGAGCCCGAGGGCGAGCTTAGCGTTCATCCGCCGCCCCCGCCCCGCCCGGCTTCGCCGACGCCGTCTTCTTCCCGGCGGGCGCCGGAGGCGGCGGCGCCTTGACGAAGGTCCGGATCGAGAACTGGGCCTCGAGCAACGCGCCGACCGTGTCGGCCAGCACCTTCTGCGCCTGCTGCTGCGCCGGCTTGAGGATCACTTCCTGCGGCACGACGATGCGCGGCAGGCTCGCGATGTCGGACAGGAGCTCGCCGAGCTCGTCGTAATGGCCGAGGATCTCGAGGCGGTACCGGTACGTGTCGAATGGCTGACCCGGCTCGACCGCCAGCGGCTCGAACCGCCCGATCGTCACCCCGCGCACCTTCGACTTGGTGGAGATGTCGTCGATCAACGCCGGCACCTCGTTCTTCTCGGGGACCAGCCGGCGCATCACGGAGAGGAGGGCCTGGTACTCCTCGACCTTGCGGCGCAGGTCGTCCACCGTGCCGCTCGCGAGATCCTGCTTCGCCCGGTCGATGATCGTTTGCAGGCTGTCCGCCTCGGCGCGCGTGGCCGCGATCTTCGCGTTGGTCGGCTGCACCCAATAGGTCCAGAAGAAATACCCGAGCGCCACCATGGCCATCGTGATCAGCAGCATGTACTGGCTCTGCCGGTCCTGCGGAAGAAGCGCCATGACCCTACCTCACCGACCGAACCAGGGGGATGGTGCGGATGTAGACCGAGTCCGCCACCTTGTAACGCACCGACACGTTGAACGCCGTCACCGGGCGGTCCGCCTCGATCACGGTCTGCGAGGTGGCGGGGGTCACATCTGTGAACCAGGGTGAGGCCGCGAGCTGCCGCAGGAACGTGGTATAGGCCTGAATGTCCACCGTGCTCCCGGTGATCCACACCCGCACCGCCACCATCCCCGTCGAATCGGTGGGAGCCGTATACCCCGGCGCGCCGCCCTGTTGCTGGTAGGAGATGCCCGTCAGCCAGGTGTACGGCGGGAGCGACTTCGTGATCTGGTCGAGGACGTGCGGCCAGATGTAGCGGTCGGCGTCGATGCCGCGGATCATGTTGATCTCGGCGACGAGCGAGTCGCGGATCCGCTCCGATTGGCGCTTCTGGGCGATCACCGCGTCGAACCGCCGCTTCTCGACCAGGACCGCGGCGAGCCTGGCGTCGAGCACGCGGAGACGAGCACTCTCGGTGACGAAGAGCGCGAGGGCACCACCCACCACGAGTGCCGTGGTCGCGCTGGCCGCGAGCAGCCACGGGTTCTTGATGCTGGCGAGGAGTCCCCGAAAGTCGGGGAGTGCGAGCTTGAAGCCCGCGCCCGGCGCCGCCCGCTTCTTACCCGGGAGTAGGTTGATCTCGATCATGCCGCACGTCTCAGGGCGAGCCCGACCGACAGCATCAGGAGCGGCGCGACTTCGTCCACCGGCACGGACTCGAAGACCGCGTCCCGCACCTTGAGCCGCTGCACCGGGTTGGCGACCTCCACGCCCACCTTCAGCCGGCTCCCGAGCGCCTCGTTCAGACCCGGGATCCGCGCGCCGCCACCGATCGTATAGACGCGCGAGAGGCCGGCCGCCGAGCGGGACGCGGTGGCGAGGAACGCGGCCGCCCGCTCGACGCCGACGGCGAGCTCTTCTCCGCGCGCCTCGACGTATGGCGCCAGGTCCGCGCTGTGCGCCTGGCCCTGGATCGCCTGCTCGGCATCCTCAGCCGCCAAGCCCTTCTCCCGCTGCAGGTCTTCCCGAAACCGACGCGTCCCGATGGAGAGGTCCCGGGTCAGCACGGGCACCCCGTCCTCGAGGATGTTCACGTTGGTGACTTCGTGACCGATGTTGACGAGCCCCACCACCCCTCGCATGGCGTCCGGATGGTTGAGCTCGAACGCGTTGTGGATGGCGAAGGCATCCACGTCGATGATCGCCGGCTCGAGCCCCGCCTCGTTGAGCAGGCCCGTGCGCCCCTCGACCAATTCCCGCTTGGCAGCTACGAGGAGGACGCTCATCTGCAGCCCCTCGGCCTCGGGGTCGAGGATCTGGAAGTCGAGCTCGACGTTCGCCATGTCGAAGGGAACGTGCTGCTCGGCCTCCCAGCGGATGACCTCCCGGGCGTCCGCCTCCTTCATGCGGTCCATCTGGATCTTCTTCACGATCACGTCCCGGCCCCCGACCGCCGTGACGACCGACTTCTGCTTCACCCCCGCGGCGGCGAACAGGCCCCGGATCGCCTCGGCGACGATCCCCGGGTCCATAACCTCACCCTCGACGATGGCGTCTGCCGCCACCTCAGTGGTGGCCACCTTGATCAGCTCCGGCTCGCTGCCCGAGTGGTCGATGACGGCCACCTTGATGATGCCCGACCCGATATCGAGGCCGACGGAGGTTTTTTTGCCGAACCCGAATAGGGCCATGCCTACCTTGGGGTTAGAGAGAGGCCGGGAAAGAGCAAGCTACAGTAAGGCCCACCGCTTATCCTGTCAAGCCTCGAAGCTACTTGAGACCGAGCGAACAACTCTCAATCACGCTTACACTTACGTCAACTCGACTGGGGTCCGCGCGACGCTCCGCCCCGCGGCCGCCGGGCCGGGGGGCGTAGCATAACACGCTTACTACCAAGCACTTACCCGCGCGCCTCAGAGGCACGCTCACGGCGAAGCCCCCACCCCCTTCTCACGTCCCGTGCCACATCGCGGTAAGAGCGGGAGCGGGATGCGATCATTCACCACGCATCCCGCCTCCCGCATCCCGGCCTCTAGAACAGCTGTATCCAGCTCCGCGTACGCAGCGGCGAGACCAGGCCCGTCATTTCTAACGCTTTGATCACAGAGCACTTAGAGTACAGGATGTTGGCCGCCCCGCTGATCGTGTTTTCCTGGCCGAGCGACACGCTGTCGTGCGCCAGGGTGGCGCCCCAGAAGTGGGCCGGCTGGCCGCCGCCGCCTGATGTCTTCAGCGACCCCTGGATGATGGCGATGCCGAACCATTGGAATCCCCCTTGAACGGAGAGAGTCCCATCCACGAGCAGGATTCCCTGGCCCTGCTGGCCGTTGATGTTGGCGTCCCCGGTGATGTGAATGATCGGGAAGTAACCCCCGCATGGCGCCGTCGGGTCGAGCGGGTCGCCCCAATTAGTCGCTATCGTCTTGTCGCACTGCCCGTTGGTCACGACGGGCGCGATGGTGCTCGAGAAGTTCTGCCCGGGGAGCGTCCAATTGGCGCGCGCCGCGAGGTCCGTGTACGTGACGTCGCC
>QHVD01000354.1 GCA_003222235.1 Gemmatimonadota bacterium
GTGAACATGCGGACCGGGCTCACGGCCTGGCCGAGGGCGTCCTCGATCTCGTGGCGCGGGATCGGCGAATACACGGTGAAGTCGGCGTGCCCGCCTCCGCGGAGCCGGCCGATCGCCTCCAGGATGGCGTCGAGGTGGCCGAACACGCCGAGTACGCCCGGCGTCGGCGGCGGGTGGAAGATCGGGGTGAGCGGGTTCACGAGCTTCATGCGTGCACCGCCTTCGCCCGCGTGGGCGGCGGGAGCACCTCCTTCACCTCGGAGATCGACACTGCCGGGAAATTCTTCACGAACAGGAGGAACCACATGAAGAACCAGCCGAAGCTCCCGGCCATGATCCCCCAGTCGGCCCAGGTCGGATTGTACGGAGCGTTGGTGAAGCGCTCGTACGGCTCGCCCGCGAGCGACAACGCGATGATCACATAGCGCTCGAACCACATGCCGATGTTCACGAAGATCGACATCACGAACAGCGCCAGGATGTTGGTGCGGATCTGCTTGAACCACAGCAGCTGCGGCAGGAACGCGTTGCAGATGTTCATGGTCCACGTCGCCCACCAATACGGCCCGAAGGCACGGTACCAGAACGCCGCGCGTTCCTCCGGATGGCCGCCGAACCAGGCCGTGAAGTACTCGGTGCAGTAGGCGTAGGCGACGATCATCCCGGTGAGCAGGCACAGCTTCGCCAGGTTCTCGAAGTGGTGGACGGTGATCAGCTCCTCCAGGTGGAACAGCTTCCGGATCGGCACGAGCAGCGTGATGACCATGGCGACGCCCGAATAGATGGCGCCGGCCACGAAGTAGGGAGCGAAGATCGTCGCGTGCCAGCCCGGGACGATCGCCATGGCGAAGTCCCACGACACGACGCTGTGCACCGAAAGCACGAGCGGCGTGGCGAGCGCGGCGAGGTAGAGGTAGCCGCGCGAGTAGTGGCGCCACTGCTCGTTCGTGCCGCGCCAGCCGAGCCCGGTGTAGGCGTACAGCTTCTTGCGCCAGCCCGTGGCCACGTCCCGCGCCGCGGCGATGTCCGGGATCAGGCCCATGATGAGGAAGACGGTCGAGACCGTGAAGTACGTCCCGATCGCGAACTCGTCCCATATGAGCGGCGATTTGAAGTTCGGCCACAGGCCGCGCTCGTTGGGATACGGCACGAGCCAGTAGAAATACCACTGCCGGCCGATGTGGATCAGCGGGAACAGGCCCGCCGTCATCACCGCGAACACCGTCATCGCTTCCGCCGTGCGGTACACGGCCGTGCGCCACCCCGAGCGGAACAGGAAGAGAATCGCCGAGATCAGCGTGCCCGAGTGCGCGATGCCCACCCAGAACACGAAGCAGGTGATGTACACCGCCCAGTACACGGGGTGGGAGTAGCCCGCGAGGCCGAGCCCGTAGCGCAGCAAGAACAAGAGGCACGTGATGCCGACGCCGAGCAACGCCACCGCGCTGCCGAGCAGCGCGAAGTAGCCCCGGCCCGGCGAGCCCAGAGTCCGCGTGATGGCCCGGGTGACGAAATCGTAGGTCACGCGCGTGACGGGCGCCTTGTCGCTCACGACCGCCTGAGCCATCGCGCTATGCCTCCGTGGCCTCGCCCTGGACGACCCGGGCGAGATACGTGATGGCGGGTTTGGTGTTCCGGCTTTCGAGCACGTGATAGCCGCGCGGGTCCCTGGCGAGCGCGGCGACCCGCGAGCTCCGGTCGTGCAGGTCGCCGAACACGATCGCCTCGGACGGGCAGGCCTGGGCGCACGCGGGCGTGATCTCGCCGTCCTGGACGCCCCGGTCCTCGAGCCGCGCCCGGTTCTGGGCGGCGCGGATGCGCTGCACGCAGAAGGTGCACTTCTCCATCACGCCTTTCTCGCGCACCGTCACGTCGGGGTTGAGCAGCATGTTGAGCGGATCGGGCCAGCTCTCCCATTCGCCGCCCGGCTCGGCGTAGTTGAACCAGTTGAAGTAGCGCACCTTGTAGGGACAGTTGTTGGAGCAATAGCGCGTGCCGACGCAGCGGTTGTAGACCTGCCCGTTGAGCCCGTCGGCCGTGTGATAGGCCGCGTACACGGGACAGACCGGCTCGCAGGGCGCGTTGCCGCACTGCTGGCACAACATCGGCGTCACCACCGCGCCGACCGGCCGCCCCCCCCCCTGTTCGCCACCCGTGTAATAGCGCTCGATCCGCATCCAGCTCATCTGCCGGCGGCGGGTCACCAGCTCTTCGCCGACCGTCGCGAGGTTGTTCTCCGCGTAGCACGCCGTGACGCACGCGGAGCAGCCGGTGCATTTCGCGAGGTCGATCGCCATCCCCCAGCGCGGGTGCTCGCCCGCATAGTTGCCGAGCGACGCCTTCTTGCGCTGCGCCTCCGCCCACTCTTCCACCGCCTGTTCGCTGTAGGCGGGTACCTCCCGCTCGGCGAAGGGATGCTGGCCCGGCCGGAGCCCGCGAGCCTTGGCGAGCGGCAGGACTTCGATGACGCCCCTCCCCTGCTCGCGGGCATCCCCCTCGAGCGTGGCGAGGCGGCGATGGTCGGCGGTCTTGACGACGGTCACGCCCACCGTGAACGCGCGCCCGCCGTAGGCTTCCGGCTCGTTGCCCAACAGCTCGAAGGCGTTGAACGATCGGTCCCGGGCGTAGCGGCCGTAGGCGTTGTGCCCCTGCCCCGTCGGGACCGCGAGCACGTCGGGGCGTACACCGGGGGTGATCCACACGGGGGCGCGCACGGATCCGTGCGACGACGTGATGAGCACGACGTCCCCGCTCGCAAGCTGCCACCTGGCGGCGGTCTCGGGGTGGACCTCGACCCAGGCATGCCACGTGATCTTCGAGACGGGATCGGGGAGCTCCTGGAGCCACGGCTTGTTGGCGCCGCGGCCGTCGTGCAGCGCGACGGAAGGGAACACCGTCAGCACCGGGCGGCCGGACTTGCGCCAGCCGGCCGCCAGGGCCGCGCCCGCGAGCTGGGGGAGCCGGCCCGCGTCCGGCCCGAGCCGCACGGCTTGGGCCGGCGCCTCTCGGTAGATGCCGCCGTGCTGCAATGCATCCATCCAAAACGTCTCGAAGTCCTGGCCGCGGCCGAAGCGCGCGTGCAGCTCCGCCCAGCGGCTCCGGAGATAGTTCTTGAACGTGCCCTGCTTCCCCGCCACCTGGAGGAGCACGTCCCCGCTGTGCCGGGCGTTCGGGAACACGGGCTGCATCACCGGCTGCTGCAGCGCGTACACGCCGGCCTGCGGGCGCGAGTCGTTCCACTGCTCGAGCGGGTGCAGCTCCGGGAGCACGAGATCGGAGGCAGCGGAGGTCTCATCGAGGTAGGCCGAGAAGCTGACCTTGTAGCCGACTTTGCCGAGCGCCTGCGCGAACGCGCCCCCGAGCGAGTAGACGGGGTTCGCGCCGTGCACGAGAAGCACGGCGACCTTGCCCGCCTTCATCTCGGCAACGAGGTCGGCCATCTGACTGAACGACCCGGCGCCCTCGAGCGAGTGGTTGGGCCCGAACCTGACCGTCT
>QHVD01000368.1 GCA_003222235.1 Gemmatimonadota bacterium
AGGCCGGGCTTCAGCCCGTGCGATCACCGGTCGCAACCCCTCACCGACCTTGTTCCGCATCCTGTTAGTGTCGCCGCGAAGCGCGTTATATGACCCGCAGCGTGAAAAACGGAGCCTCGTAGATTGTGAGGCCATGGTGTACCGCGCCAGCAGCTACCAATGATCGTCCACCTCGTCGACGGCACGTACGAGCTGTTCCGTCACTTTTACGGCTTGCGCCGCGCCAAACTGAAGGAAGATCCGCCGTTGGGCGCCGTGGCCGGCGTGCTCCACACGGTCTTGCAGATGATCGAGCAGGGGGCCACCCACGTCGGCGTCGCCACCGACCACGTCATCGAGTCCTTCCGCAACGCGCTCTGGCCCGGCTACAAGACAGGGGAGGGGATCGATCCCGCGCTCGCGGCGCAATTCCAGCCGCTCGAGGATGCGCTCGCCGCCATGGGAGTCGTCGTTTGGCCCATGATCGAGCTGGAAGCGGACGACGCGCTCGCGTCCGCGGCGCATATTGCTTCCCAACAGGAGATCGTGGAGAAGGTGTGTATCTGGGCGAACGACAAGGATCTCGCCCAGTGCGTCCGCGGCGACCGGGTCGTGCAGGTGGACCGCCGCAGCGGCACGGTCCGCAACGCGGCCGGCGTGCGGGAGAAGTTCGGCGTCGAGCCCAGGCTCATCCCCGACTTCCTCGCGCTGGTCGGGGACGCACAGGACGGCTACCCCGGTGTGGCAGGGATCGGCCGAGTGACCGCGGCTCGGCTGTTGAACGAGTACGGGCCGATCGAGAGCTTCCCACCCTCCGTCCTCGGCCAGGGCCGGCAGCTCGCCCTCCTCTTCAAGAACCTCGCGACGCTCCGGACCGACGCGCCGCTCTTCAGCAGCGCGGATGAGCTCCGGTGGCGCGGGCCCACCAGCGCCTTCCCCGAGTGGGCCGAACGGATGGGAGCCCCCCGCCTGCTCGAACGCAGCCGGAGGGCCCGGGTTGCGTAACCGGACGCCCGCTGGAGATTTCCCGGACGCGGGTGAGCAGTTGCGCGCGCGCGCCGGCCGCGATCCAGCTCGAACGAACCCCCGCCATGAGGAGGACGACCGATGTCAGATACACAGAAGATCACCACCTTCCTGTGGTTCGATGGAAAGGCCGAAGAAGCGGCGAACCAGTATACGTCGATCTTTAAGAACTCGAAGATTCTAAGCGTGAGTCGCTATGGGGAGGCGGGACCGGGCCCCAAGGGGACTGCCATGACAGTCCTATTCCAGCTCGAGGGTCAGCAGTTCATCGCCCTGAACGGCGGCCCACAGTTCAAGTTCACGGAGGCGATATCGTTGCTGGTGAACTGCGAGACGCAGCGAGAGGTCGACGAGTTGTGGAGCAAGCTGTCCGCCGGCGGGGCCGAAGGACCGTGTGGCTGGCTCAAGGACAAGTTCGGTTTGTCCTGGCAGATCGTCCCCTCCGCTCTGCCCGGGATGTTGCAAGATCGGGATCCCGAGAAGGCGAAGCGGGTCATGGAAGCGATGCTTCAGATGAAGAAAATCGACATCGCGGGTTTGGAACGCGCATACAGCACGCCGTATGGCGTTCCCCGCAGCTCTAAAGAAAGGGCGACGGGAAAACCATGAAGTGGTCATGGCGAATCGCTCGGATCGCCGGCATCGACCTGTACGTCCACGTCACCTTCCTGATCCTGGTGGGCTGGGTGGCCCTCAGTCACTACCTGGCCAGGCAGAGCCCGGCCGACGCCTTCACCGGGGTGGCATTCATCTTC
Source organism: Gemmatimonadota bacterium (assembly GCA_003222235.1). GTDB lineage: Bacteria > Gemmatimonadota > Gemmatimonadetes > Gemmatimonadales > GWC2-71-9 > AG12. The sequence continues at coordinate 1,761 of QHVD01000368.1, forward strand.
TCTCTATTCGCGATCGTCGTGCTCCACGAGCTCGGACACGCGCTGACCGCCAGGCGGTTCGGCATCCCGACACGCGACATCACGCTGCTGCCGATCGGTGGAGTCGCCCGGCTGGACCGCATGCCTCAGGACCCGAAGCAGGAGCTGCTGGTGGCCCTTGCGGGCCCGGCGGTGAACGTGGCGCTGGCGGCCATCCTGTTTGTCGTACTCGAGCTGGGCGGGGGGCTCGCAGCCTACGGCGAGGTGGTCCGGGTCGGCGGCAGGTTCCTGGATCAGTTGTTCTGGGTCAACGTGAGTCTCGCGGTGTTCAACCTGCTTCCCGCTTTCCCGATGGATGGCGGGCGCGTCCTGCGGGGCCTGCTGGCCCTCCGGATCGACTACCTCCGGGCCACGCAGATCGCGGCGGCGATCGGCCAGGCGATGGCCGTGCTGTTCGGCTTCGTGGGATTGTTCACCAACCCATTCCTGGTGTTCATCGCGCTCTTCGTCTGGCTGGGGGCGGCGGGGGAGGCCTCGATGGTGCAGATGCGCTCCGCCCTCGCGGGCATCCCCGTCCAGAAGGCGATGGTCACCGACTTCCGCACCCTGGCGCCGAACGACCAGCTGGGGCGGGCCGTGGACTACGTCCTGGCGGGCTTTCAGCAGGACTTCCCCGTGGTCGAGGAAGGACGCGTGGTGGGCGTGCTGACCCGCTCCGATTTGCTGAACGCCCTGGCGCGGCGCGGCAAGGAGGTGCGAGTCGGCGAGGTGATGCAGCGGGACATTGAAACGGGCGGGCCGTGGGACATGCTCGAGGGGGTGCTCGGCCGGCTGCAGCGACGCCGCTGCCACACCCTTCCCGTGGTCCAGAACGGCCAGCTCGTCGGCCTCGTCACGGCGGACAACCTGGGTGAGCTGCTGATGATCGAGCAGGCGCTGCGCAAGGCACCGCGGTGACCCTCTGCGGGACGCATCGGCCGGCTAGCGCCGGGCGGCCTTCCTCCACAGCTCGACCGCGAATGAGCTCTTTGGTCACGACTATCCCGGTTCTGCGATTAGTCCCGAAA
>QHVD01000369.1 GCA_003222235.1 Gemmatimonadota bacterium
TGCTCCGTCTGTGGGTCTACATGGTGGCGGTCGCCGTAGCGGCGTTGCTGATGACCGCCGTGACGGGCAGCCGCCGGGCGCTACCATCGCACCGGCGTGCTGACCGCCGATGACCCGATAGGGTAAGAGGGCGCTGTTCCGCCATGATCAGAACCACACGGTTTTGGCGCATGGCCCGCCAACGTCGTGGTGATCGTGACCTCGGCAGTCCACCCGAGCTTCGGGCCTACTGCGAGGAGGAGGGCGGCGGGCATGGCTACCGAGCCACGAGGCTCAGCGAGCCGACTGATCTCTCCCGACTTGCTGGCGAGCGCGGCCATGGCGAGCACGGCGGGTAACGCCCCTTGTCGGATCGGCCCGGCGGGGTGTACGGGGCGGCAGGGCGCGTCCTATGACGGTCGAGACTCGGCCAGCCCAGCGCACCGATGCGGACACCCTGACCGCCATCGCGCACGCGGCGAAGCGATCCTGGCGTTACCCTGAGGAGTGGATTCGGCTTTGGGCCAACGAGCTAACCGTGACGCCCGACTTCATCGAGCGCAACCGCGTGTGCGGTGCGCAGCGGAGCGGCCAGGTCGTCGGCTTCTACGCGCTTTCAGGCACTGGCTCAACGTGCGAGTTGGAGCACATGTGGGTCGCACCCGAACACTCTCACGTCGGCATCGGGGCGGCGCTCTTCGAGCACGCAGTCGAGACGGCGCGGGCAGAAGGAGCGTCGGAACTCAGGATCGCTTCAGACCCGAACGCCGAGGGTTTCTACGTGAAGATGGGCGCCGAGCGTGTGGGCGAGATTCCGTCCCGGCCGCCTGGTCGGACGCTCCCGTTGTTGGTGCTCCGGCTCACAGGCCGCGAACCGAGAAGGCGAAGGGGGTAGGTCCGGCGTGTCCCGATGGCTGACGATGACCACGTGGCTGATCTGGTTCGGGGTCTATTGGGGCGTCGGCACCCGCTCGTGCTTCGCCAACGTCAGGCAGTCATCACGGCTTGACCGCATCTCGATGCTGATGATGGCGATCGGCGCGCTCGGCTTGTTCGGGAGCATGGTGCTCGTCCTCCTTGGCATCGTTGCGCTCCCGCAGAACGAACTCGTCGTGCCGCTCGGCGCCGCGCTGGCGTGCCTCGGCGTCGCCGGCTCGTTCTACTGCCGGCACGTCCTGGGGCGTTTCTGGAGCGCACCCACGACCCTTCAGGACAACCACGAGATCATCGACCAAGGCCCCTACGGCGTCGTGCGCCATCCCATCTACACGGCGACGCTGGGATTCTACCTGGGGACGACGTTGGCCTTCTCTGCCTGGTGGACGTGGGCGCTGTTGACGCTCCTGCTCGTGAGCTATGTGCTGAAGGCATTGGACGAGGAGCGCTTCTTGGGCGCGAACCTCGCTGCCACGTATGAGGATTACCGCCACCGCGTGCCGTACCGCCTGCTTCCCGGTGTCTGGTGATCCCATATTCGCAGCATGAGCGCCCGAGGGGAGGGACCACGATGACCGGAAGCGAGGGCACGCAACAAGTTCTTGAACGGCTGGGCGGCTGGGGTCGTTCGCGCCCCGATGTGCGGGCCGTAGTTGTCGTCGGCTCATGGGCGCGTCCCGTCGATCATCCGGTTGATCAATGGTCCGACGTGGACATTCTGCTGATCACTACAGACCCAGGATGTTACCTTTGCACGACGGATTGGTTAAAGGACGTGGGACATCCGTGGCTCACCTACGTCGAGACGCCACCGCTCGGCGGCCCCGAGCAGAGGGAGCGCCGGGTCGTCTTCGAGGTCGCGGTCGAGGTTGATTTCGCGGTCGTTGCAAGTCGCGACATGAGGCTCGCCGCGTACATCCTGGCAGCACTCCGGCGGTTTCCTCTGGCGGTTCGTGCCCTCCCGGGGCGCATCGTAGATGGACTCGGGGCCGCAACCGAGGTCCTCTGGCGCGGGATGCGTATCCTCGTTGACAAGGACGGGACCGCAGCCCGGTTGCAGCGGCTGATTCACCGCCCGCCACCTCGTCATCCACCGAGCGAGAACGACTTCCTCGCTCTGGTCCAGAGGTTTTGGCACGGGCCGATCTGGATCGCGAAGCACCTCCGGCGCGGCGAGCTATGGCGAGTGAAGACGCTCGCAGAGGCACCTGGCCACCTCTCGCTGCTCCAGATGCTGGAATGGCATGCCTGTGCGCGGAACGGCTGGGATTACGACACCTGGGATCGGGGTCGGTTCCTTGAGGAGTGGGCGGACCCGCGTGCAGTGGTTGCGCTCCGCGAGGTCTTCGGCCGATATGATGCCGACGACACTTGGCGAGCCCTGTTTGCAAGCATGGAGTTGTTCCGTTGGCTGGCGACGGAGACGGCCACCAGCCTTGGATACCGTTATCCGGTGGAGGTCGATCAGCACGTGACAGATTGGGTGACGGGGTTTCGGTCTGAGGGTGCAGGCAGTGCGGCCTGAGGACGCTCCCAAGCACGTCGAGAGGACCAATGGATAAGGTCAGCCTGTCGCAGAAGTTCTCGTTGTTCACTACCCATTGGGACCCGAAGATCGTGGGTGAGTTGAACGGACAGCACGTGAAGCTCGTCAAGTTCCACGGCCCGTTCGTCTGGCACCAGCACGAGAACGAGGACGAACTCTTCCTGGTCCACAAGGGCCGGTTCACGATGGAGTTTCGAGATCGGCGCGTGCCCGTCGAGGAAGGGGAGTTCATCATCGTCCCGCGCCACACCGACCATCGCCCAGTCGCAGAGGAAGAGGTCCACGTCGTCCTGTTTGAGCCGGCGACGACGTTGAACACGGGCGACGTGCAGAGCGAGCGAACCATAAGGGAGCCCGGGAGAATCTAAGCGGGTCGAGCATGGCTCAGGACGCAGAGGGCGGCGGGTTTCTTGCCTACTACGAAAAGGCCCATCGCGATCCTATCAACCGCTGGATGCATCACGCGGCGCATACCCTCGGCGTGA
>QHVD01000370.1 GCA_003222235.1 Gemmatimonadota bacterium
CGCCGCGACGAACTCTTCGTAGCGAGCGAGGTCGAAGCCGTTGCTTCGCGCAATCGCGGCGGCGACGCAGCCAAGCGCCGAGGAGAGCGCGGCGACAACCACCGCGTCGGGCACTTCCTGGTCCCGGGCGTGCTCGGCGGCCACCTGCACGAGTGCTTCCGTCAGGCGTCTCCCAGCGTGCGCCTCCTCGGCGGGAAGCGGCGCTGAATGCGGCGGCGGCAGCGGAGGCTTGTTCACGGGTGACTCCTTCTGTCACCCGTTTTCGCGTCCAGCGATACCGGGGTGACGTTCTTGTTTTAGTCCGAGCCTTACCGCTCGAACCGCATCATTCAGACCACCGTGGGCGTCGTCAGCCTCGGTTGGCGGGGATAAACCCCATCAAGATGCAGCACGCAGTATACACGGGCGCCAGGTCTTTGTCAATGCTGACAAACCGTGTTGAGCTATGATGCGGAGTCTGCTACCAGGGAGGCACACCACTCAGTGAAATCATGTGGCCTCGAATGAAGAAAGCTCTCCCCCTCGGAACCCTCTGCATCGGAGGTCTGCTATTGGCGGCGCTGGCGTGGAGCTCTGCGGCCGGAGCTGCAAGGTCATTCGGGCTGGTCGACTTCCGGATACGCGACAGCAACACGGGGTACGGCGTCGCCGCGACCGTCACGCTCTATCCTACCCAGGGCACGGGCATCGGCCCCCCCGCACCGCTTTCCCTCGCGAGCGACGCGCACGGCCGGGGGCGGTACAAGCTGCCAGCCCGGCACTATCTCGTCGAGGTTGCGGCGCAAGGGTATCTTCCACAGAGGACGTATGAGGTGATCCGAGCCGGGTCCACCCTTCCCATCACGGCGATGATGAGTCCGGAGCATCCTCCGGAGGAACTCCGGAAGGAGGTGCTCGAGCGGAAGTGCCGACCCGGCTTCGCGCTGGTGTACGGATTCGTCGTGGATGCGGCGACCCTCAGCCCCCTCCCCAACGTCCGCATTGTCGTGCGCGAGGCCGGCACCGAGGCGGGCCGAGCGACCACCAATCCGAGAGGGTACTTTGAGATCCTTGTCCCTGTCCATCCAATCGCCCCGGTCCTCGCACCCGCCGAGGCGCCCTACGCCTTGGCCGATTTGCTCGCCGGCGCGCCGGGCTACAAGAAGTACATCGTCCGGAACGAGGTCCTCGTGGACGGCGGAGGAGTCGGGTTCAACGCCGACATGGAACCTGGCCGGGGACGCCAGGAGCGGAACGAGAGGCCCAAGTTCTGCGGGGGGAACGCGAGTGAGCGCCCATCGATGCACCCCGCAGAAGAAGAGTCGGGTCGCCCCGGGCAGTCACCCGCCCGGGGCTCCCACGGATCCGGACGTGCGCGACTCGCGCATCCGGCTCTTCAGATCATGGGTTCGCTGCATGACGATAGATGGAATGGACGGCGATGGCTGCGGGGAGCGCATAGCGTTCCTCGAGCCGATGAAACTCCGGCCAGGACATGTGTGACCGTCCACCTCGGCGATTCAACCACTTCCGCCACCGGCTGCGTACTTCGTAGCGGAACCGCGTGATCACCACCGAGTTCCGGTGATCCCATAGTAGCTGTAGTGGCCGCGGAGTTTCCGGGCTCATGCCGCGCCGACGACCAGCGCTCGAAGATGCTGCCGTGAAGGATGAACGCCTCAAGGCGCAACAGGAGCGTCTTCGTCAGCAGCGGATCAGACTGCTACGGGGCGAGTTGAAAGCGACCATGGAGCGGCTT
>QHVD01000027.1:0-11994 GCA_003222235.1 Gemmatimonadota bacterium
TGGTCGCGCGGTGGTCGTGGTGGAGCTGAGGACCGGCGGCGAGGGCGGCGTCCGCCGCGTCGCGCTCGAGGTGGACGACGCGGACGACGTGGTGCGCGAGGCGGCCTTCCCGGTGCCGCGCGGCGCGTCGCTGCCCTGGGCTTCGGCCGTCGCGCGCCGCAAGGGCGCCCTCGTGCCGATCCTGGACCTGGAGGCGCTGGGGGACCGGATCACGTGACTCAACCGGATCACGTGACTCAAGAGGACGTTCAGCTCGTCACCTTCAGGGTGGCCGGGCAGGACTTCGGGTTCAACATCTTTCAGGTGGAGCGCGTCCTGCGGTACGAGCCGCCGGCGCCGCTGCCCAAGGCGCCCGACTTCCTCGAGGGCGTGCTGCGCTACCAGGGCGCGGCCGTGCCGGTGATCGACCTCCGCAAGCGGCTCGGCGTGTCCGCACCGCACCGCGAGGAGACGCGCACCATCGTCCTGGAGTGGGACGGCGCCAAGATCGGCGTGGTGGTGGACGCGGTCAGCGAGGTGATGCAGGTCGCCGCGACCCAGGTCACATCACCGCCGAGCATCGTGAGGGGCCTCGCGGCGGAGTACATCGCCGGCCTGGTGGTGAAGGACGCGCGCACCGTCATCGTCCTGAACGCCACGCGCCTCCTCAACTCGACGGAGAAGCTGGCGCTGGACGCCGTCGTCCAGGAGAAGGCGCAACCCTGATGGCGGGCTCCCCCGTCCTCCGCGCCCTGCGGTCGGAATACGACACGATCGCACGCAAACTGGAGCGCGCGAGCGGCGCGGCGGAGCGTGAGGCCGTGAAGCGGGACATCATCGCCTACTTCCAGCAGGTCGACTCGCTCATCGCCGATCTCACCGAGCTCAAGCAGGACATCCGCAAGCTCGTGGACGGCTACAAGCGGCGCTCGGCGTCCGAGGCGCAGGCGTCGGCACCCGACTTCGACGTGCGTCCCGCGATTCAGGCCGACCATCTCGGGGCTTCGACGTTCATCGAGAAGGGGTGGAGCCTCATCTCGCTCGGCGACTACACCGCCGCGGTCCAGGCGCTCGATAAGGCCCTGCAGCTCTCGCCCGGCGACACGCAGGCCGCGTCGCTCCTCGGTTGGGCCCAGATGCTGCACGAGGACTACGACGACGCCCTCGGGACCTTCCAGAAGGTCCTCATGAAGGAGCCCGGGAACTCGATCGCCCGCATCAACGTCGGCTACATCTGCCTCAAGAAGCGGATCTTCGGCGAGGCCATCGAGCACCTCTCGAAGGCCATTCGCCTGGACAACGACAAGAAGGCGACGCTCTACGCCCACTTCTACCTCGGCCTCGTCTACCTCCAGCGGGAGATGTACGAGGACGCGGAAACGTTCTTCCAGAAGGCGCTCACGCTCGGCCCCAATCTGGTCGAGGCCTATTACGAGCTGGGACGCGCTTACTGGTGGGCAGGCGACCACGACCGCGCCAAGCAAACCTGGCGGCAAGGTTTCAAAGCCAACCAGTTCAATCCCTGGGGCAAGAAGTGCGAGGAGATGCTCGAGCTGGTGCTCCAGGGCCAGGAGCCCCCGCGCACCTAATCATCCTCGCCCTGCTGCTGCAGGGCCCTCCCGGGCCCACGGCGGTCACGGTCGGGCGCGTGACGGCGGTGGCATGGCCGCCGCAGGAGGCGCTTGCCGTCGCGCTCGCCCAGGCCGCCGATCGCGCCCCGCCCTTTCCCGGAATCGGCCCGCTCCCCGACCGCCCGATCCGCGTCATCCTCGCGCCGACCCGCGCGAAATACGATTCCCTCACGCAGGGCCGGCTGCCGAGCTGGAGCGAGGGAGCCGCGTTCCCCGGGACGGGCGCGGTGGTGTTGCTGACTTCCGGTCCGCCCGATCACCTCACGGCCGCGCTGCGCCACGAGCTGGCGCACGTCGTCCTGCGCTGGCGCGTGCGTCGCCCGCTGCCCCTCTGGTTCGAAGAGGGCTACGCAGCGGTGGCGGCGGGGGAGTGGGACCGGCTCGAGGCGCTGAAGCTGAATTGGCGGATCGCCCGAGGAGTACGGATGGACCTGGACGAGCTCGACGGGGCGCTGCGCGGCGGGCCCGCGGAAGCGGCGAGCGGCTACGCCCTCGCCACGACCGCCGTGCTGCTGCTCGACCGCTGGGGCGGGCCGCGGGGCCTCGGGCCGCTCATCGGCCGGCTCGCCCGGGAGCCGACGTTCGACGCTGCGCTCCGCGCCACCTATCACGTCACCGAGGGCGACTTCGAGACGCGCTGGCAGCGCGACGTCGGGGAGCACTACGGGTGGTTGGGTTGGGCGGCGGCTGCCGGGGCGTTCTGGGCGGTGTTGGGGCTCGTCCTTGCGTGGCTCGTCCACCTGCGCCGCCGCCGGGATCAAGAGCGCAAGGCGCTGCTGGACGAGGGGTGGACGATACCGGCGGAAGACGATCCAACTGCTTGACGACCCCGGAGTGGCGGGGTAGACTGTTGCGCCATGTCAGACCAGAGTCTCGCGCGCTCCCGCCTGCATTTCGGACCCAAGAACTGGTTGTTCCTCGCCGCGGCCGGTGTCTCGCTCGCCGTCGGATACTGGCTGCTGGCGCAAGGCTCCACGACGGTCGCGCCCGTTCTGCTCGTCCTTGGCTACTGCGTTTTCTTTCCGGTAGGCCTCGCCCTGTAACCCGCGGTGCGACGGGCGAATAGCTCAGTTGGTTCAGAGCGCCTGCCTTACACGCAGGAGGCCGGGGGTTCGAATCCCCCTTCGCCCACTGGGGTACCAGACTGGAACGTGAGGATTGCGCCCGTGAGAACCGCTCGACTGGTCGTCGGGTTGGTGTTGGTGCTGGCTCCCGCCGCTCCGGCACAAGTCGCCCCGCAGCAACCGGCGGAGCGGCTGGTGGTGCTCCCCCTCGCGGTGAAAACGCCGGCGGACTCGGGCCTCAGCATCGCGATCATGGATGCCGCGCGTGAGAGGCTCGCCGGTCTCGCCAGGTACAAAGTGACGGTCGTAGCGAAGCCAAAGCTGTGCGAGGCCCTCAAGGCGTCGGACTTCGCGTGCGACGTCCTGCTCGACGAGTCCCAGGCGCTCCTGCTCGCCCGCTTTATGAACGCGAACGCCTATACCACGGGCACCCTGGATCGGAGCGGAGGCTCGCTGGTGGCGAGCATCCGCGTGCGCGACATCGGCTCCTCCGGATACGCGGCGCTGTTCTCGGTGACGAGCGGCAATCCGGGCACGCCGGCGGCGCTGGGGGAGGCGATCGCCCAGCGGCTGAACAGCGTCGTCCGCGCCGGGGAGCAGGCGCGCGAGTGCAACGACCAGCGGCAGAAGAGCCAGTTCAACAAGGCCCTCGACGCGGCGCGCAAGGCGCTGGTGATCGAGCCGAACCTCGCGGCGGCGCACATCTGCATGGCGACCGTGTACGAGGCGCAGCGCATGCCTCTCGACAGCCAGCTCGTCGCCTACCAGCGCGCCGCGAAGGGCGATTCCCTCAACGCGACGGCGTGGGAGAACGTCGCCCGCCTGTACCAGCAGAAGGGCGACACGCTCAAGGCGATCGACGCGTTCATCCACGAGCTCCAGGGCGAGCCCCAAAACCTGCAGCTGCGGCTTGGCATCGCGGAGCTGTTGCGCCAGCAGAAGCAGTACCAGCGCGCGGTCGCCCTCCTCGACGACGGGCTCGCGAAGAGCCAGGGCGATCAACGGATGCTCGATCTGAAGGCCCGGATCTGCATCGAGGGCGAGCTGTGGCGCTGCGTGCTGGACGGGTTCGTCGCCGTCGTGAAGAACGACACCACGAGGCTTGGCGACTCGGCGTTCATCAAGGCGGCGCTCGGGGCGGCGCAGCAGTTGGCCGACACCGAGCAGCTGCTGTACTTCAGTCACGCCGCCGTCCGGCACTTCCCGAAATCCGCGGCGTTCTGGAAGACGCTCGGCGCCGCGTTCGACGCCAAGGGACAGCGCGATTCCTCCATCTGGGCGTACCGGCAGTCCGTCGCCCTCGACCCGAGCGACGTCGGCGCCTCGCTCCTCGTGGCGAAAGCGATCGTCGACGGGGCCATGTACGACACCGCCCAGGCCGGCAAGCTCAAGGCAGACACCGCGGCGCTGCATGCCTACCGAAACGCGTTCGCCGACAAGCTCGACACCGCGCGCAACTACGTTGCCAAGGCCGTGAGCTCGCCCGACACCGCCCTGCGCCTCAACGCGGCCGTGATCCTGCTGACCGGCGGCTCGAAGATCGGCCAAGCTCAGGCCTACGACCGCGCCCGCCCCTGGCTCGAACAGACGCTGCAGCTGGTGGCCCCGCGCGCGCCTGCCGACACCGTGGGTCCGCGGCAGCAAATCCGCGTGCAGGCGAGCTTCTGGTACGGCGTCTCGTTGTTCCAGATGCTGCCGCCCGCGTATCAAGCGATGGTGAAGTCGAAGAACTGCAACGACGCGAAGGATGTGAACGACCGGATCGCCCGGACCAAGGAAGCCCTCCTCGCCGGCGCTCGGGTGTCGCCGAGTTTCGTGAACACGCTGCTCACGAACCTCGCGAAGTTCGAGGAGCAGATGCCGAAGGTGCGCCAGGCCTTCAAGTGCAAGAACTTCTGAGCCCGCGAGGCATTGAATTGGGTTTCTCCGCCGCCTATATTGCGAGATTCCGTCGCAGGGGGCTGTAGCTCAGCTGGTTAGAGTGCCGGTCTGTCACACCGGAGGTCGCGGGTTCGAGCCCCGTCAGCCCCGCCTGAACCCGCCCCGCGGGAGGACGCACCCGGCCCCGTCTGTCACGGCAGGCGGGGCTTTCGCTTGTTCGGGAGGGGGAGTCGAACCGACACCCAGCTACCACGTCCCGGTGCTCGCCGACGTCGTGCGCGCTTGGGCCGAGGGGGGCCGCCGCGCCGTGGACGCCACCGTCGGCGGCGGCGGGCACGCGGGCGTCTTCCGCGAGCTCGGGGCCGACGTGCTCGCGACCGACCGCGACCCCGAGGCCGTTGCCGCGGCCCGCGCCCGGCTGGGCGAGGACGGAGTCCACTACGCCATCGGCCCATTCGGCTCGGCCGAGATCCTCGCCATGGTGCGGGCCTTCCGACCGGACCGCATCCTGCTCGACCTCGGCGTCTCTTCCCACCAGCTCGATGACCCGGTGCGCGGCTTTACCTTTCGTCCCGGGGCCGCGCTCGACATGCGGATGACCCCGCAGCAGGGGGTGACGGCGGCGGACGTCCTGAACACGTGGACGGTCGAGCGCCTGGCGGGCGCGTTCACCGAGCTCGCCGACGAGCCGTGGGGGAAGAAGCTCGCGCGGGTGATCGTCAAGCGGCGTGCCCGGACCCCGTTCGCCACGAGCGACGACCTGGTCGGCGCGATCCGCGAGACGCTGGGGCCGCGATCTGGGCCGCCGGAGTTCGCGCGCCTCTTCCAGGCGCTGCGGATCGCGGTGAACGAGGAGCGCGAGCAGCTCGAGCTGGCGCTCCCGGCCCTCCGCGCCGCGCTTCGGCCCGGCGGCCGGATCGCGGTGATCACGTACCATTCCGGCGAGGATCGCATCGTCAAGAACGCGTTGCGCGAGTGGGCCAAATCGTGCGTCTGCCCGCCGAAACAACCCGTTTGCACCTGTCGCGGGCGCGCGCTCGGGCGCGTGCTGACGAAGAAGCCCGTGCGCCCGGCGGAGCCCGAGATTCTCGCAAACCCCCGAGCGCGCTCGGCCCGGCTGCGCGCGTTCGAGGTGACCCTGTGAGGCTTAAGGGACGTCACTGGATCGCCGCGTGGCTGGTCGGGTTCCTCGCCGTCACGTGGGTGGTGTACGCGCGACAGGCGGCGGCGATCCGCGACGCCCGGGAGCTGGCGGACCTGCGGACCCGGAGCGCCGGCCTCGAGGCTCGCCGCGCCGACCTCGAGCGGCGCATCCGCGCGGCCCAGGGTCGCGCCATCCTCGTCCCACGTGCCCAGCGCCAGCTGGGCTTGCACCTGCCCGCCGACAGCGAGATCGTCTTGCTCCCCGTCCCGGGGAGCGGGTCACACTAGGGAGCCATGGCGAAGCCCGCGGTCCGCCTCCGGGTCGTCGAAGTCGCCGTGTTTCTCGGGCTGCTCTTGCTCCTGGGCCGGGCGGCCCAGGTGCAGTTGCTCCAGGGCCGGCGCTGGGCGGAGGAGGCGCGTGCCCGGCGGACCGAGCGGATCGTGCTTCCGGCGCGGCGGGGCGCGCTGCTCGACCGCCACGGCGCGCCGCTCGCGCTGACCCAGGAGACGTATCACGTGGGCGTCGCGCCCAACGAGCTTCGCGACCCGGCGCAAGACGGCGAGCTAATCGCCCGCCGGCTCGGGATCTCCGGCCGCGCCTGGCAGCAGGCGCTGCGCCAACGCTACGCGTACTTCGGGGGGCCGTACAGCGCTCTGGAGGTGGAACCGCTGCGCAGCGTGCGCGGCGTGCACTTGGAGCCGATGCCGAGCCGCTTTTATCCCGCCCCCGCGCTGGCGCGCGCCACCATTGGGCGCGTGGTCGAGGACGGCGCGGGCGGAGGGGCCGGCGCGTCGGGTCTCGAGAAGGCGCTCGACAGCCTGTTGGCGGGCCGGCCGGGCGCCGCCGTCGTGCTGAAGGACCGCGCTGGGCGCGCCTACGAATCGCCCGCGCGGGTGATCGCCCAGCCGGTCGCGGGGCGCGATGTCGTGCTCACGCTCGACCGGGAGCTGCAAGAGATCGCCCAGCGGGCGCTCGACGACGCGTTGCACCGCATGGACGCGGAGGGCGGGGACGTCGTCATGCTCGATCCGGCGACCGGTGAGGTCCTCGCCATCGCGTCGCGCCAGCGCCCGAGCGCGTTCACCGACACGTTCGAGCCGGGCTCGCTCGCAAAGATCTTCGCCGCGGCGTCGCTGCTCTCGCACAAGCGAGTGTCGCTCACCGAGCGCGTCTCGGGCGAGGGGGGGAGCTACCGGCTCCGCGATCGCACGGTCACGGACGAGGACCCGCAGCCCTCCCTCACGCTCGGCGACGCGATTCGCGTGTCGAGCAACATCGCCATGGTCAAGTTCGCGGCGCGGCTCACGCCGGCGGAACAGTACGCCACGCTCCGCGACTTCGGGTTCGGCGCCCCCACGGGGATCGAGTTTCCCGCCGAGGCAGTGGGGCGACTGCGGCCGCCGTCGGAATGGACGCGGCCGAGCGCGGCGAGCCTCGCCATGGGGTACGAGCTGTCGGTGACGCCGATTCAGATGGCGGTCGCTTACGGCGCGCTGGCGCACGAGGGCGTGCTGCTGCAGCCGACGTTGGTCCGGGAAGTGCGCAGCCCTTCCGGCGAGGTGCTGTACCGCCACCGGCCCGAGCCGATCCGGCGCGCCGTCCCGGCCGCCGTGGCGGCGGTGCTGCGTGATCTGTTGCGGGGCGTGGTGGAGCGCGGAACCGGCACCGAGGCGGCGCTCACCGGCTTTCCGGTGGCGGCGAAGACCGGCACGGCGCGCCGCGTGGTCAATGGGCGCTACGCGGCGGGCCAGTACACCGCGTCGTTCGCGGCCCTGTTCCCGGCCGATGAGCCGCAGCTCGTCCTGGTCGTGAAGCTCGAGAACCCGCGCAAGGGCAGCTACTTCGCGGCGCAGACCGCGGCGCCCGTGACGCGCTCGATGCTCGAGCAGGCGCTCGCGGCGCGCACCGTGGCCCTCGACCGCGCGCGCCTCTCGACCGTGGCGCCCCCGGCCGCGACCGCGCCGCCGGAAGACGACGGCGGCGTTGTCCCCTACGTCGTTCCCTGGCCCTACCGGCCCGACAGCGCCGGCGCGGCGCGACGGCGCATCGTCCCGGACGTCGCCGGCCTCGACATGCGCGACGCGGTGCGCGCGCTGCATCGGCGCGGCTTCCGCGTCGTGTTCAAGGGGTGGGGCAACGCCGTGCACACCTGGCCGCCCGCCGGCGACAGCGCCACCGCCGGTGCGGCCGTCACCCTGTTTGCCGCCGGCCCCATGCCGCCTCCCGCTCCCGGGCCGACCAGGTCCGCGGCGACGCCTCGGCAGCCCGTGCAATGAGCGGGCTCGCGGAGATCGTGAGCGCCCTCGCGCGCGCGGGGATTCTGGTCGAGCCCCCGGATCTGCACACCTGGCCCGAGATCACCGGCCTCACGGCCGACAGCCGGAAGGTCGAGCCGGGGATGCTCTACTGCGCGGTGCGCGGCGCGGTGGAAGACGGTCACCAATTCTTGCCCGAAGCGCGCCGGCGGGGGGCGGCGGCGGCCCTGGTCGAGCGCGAGCAGGCGGTCGACCTGCTCCAGGTGCTCGTGCGCGACGGTCGCCGGGGGGCCGCGGTGGCCGCAGAGACCTGGTACGGCAAGCCCGGCGCGAAGCTCGATCTCATCGGCGTCACGGGAACGAACGGGAAGACCACGTCGGTGACGCTCGCCCGGCACGTTCTCTCCGCGCTCGAGCCGATGGGCTCCATCGGCACCATCGGCGCCTTCGATCCGGCGGGAGAGCGGGTGCCGAGCGAGGCGGGGAACCTGACGACCCCGGGGCCCATCGATCTCCAGGCCACGCTGGCCGAGCTGGTGCGGCGGGGGGCGCGGGGCGCGGCGCTGGAAGTCTCGTCGCACAGCCTCGACCAGGGACGAGTCGACGGCCTCGTGTTCCGCGCAGGGCTGTTCACGAACCTCACCCGCGACCACCTGGACTACCACAAGACGCTCGACGACTACTTCAGCGCCAAGGCGAGGCTGCTGCACTACCTCGCGCCCGACGGGCTCGAGGTGGTGAACGCGGACGATCCAGCGTGGCGACGGCTCCGCCGCGAGCACCGCCGCGTCACGTTCGGCGAGCGCGCGGGCGAGGTCACAGCGCGGCGCGTCACCTTGGACGCGTCGGGGTCGCGCTTCGAGCTCGTGACGCCTACAGGCGACGCCTCCGTGCGCCTCCCCCTGTTGGGGCGCTTCAACGTTTCGAACGCGCTCAGCGTCGCCGCGTGCGCCTGGGGACTCGGAGTGGACGTCGAGACGGTCGCGGACCGGCTGTCGCAGGCGCCGCAGGTGCCCGGCCGGATGGAGCGCATCGCGACGCAGCCGTGCGCCGTGCTGCGAGACTACGCCCACACCCCCGACGCGCTCGAGCGCGCCCTCGAGACGCTGCGGCCGCTCACGCCGGGACGCCTGATCGTCGTGTTCGGCGCGGGGGGCGACCGCGACCGCGGCAAGCGCGCCCCCATGGGAGAAGCCGCGGCGCGGCTCGCGGACATCGCCATCGCCACCTCGGACAACCCGCGCACCGAGAACCCCGAGAGCATCCTCGATGAGGTGGAAGCGGGGATGCGCGCCAAGCCGCACCACCGCGAGGTCGACCGCCGCGAGGCGATCGCGCTCGCCCTCAAGCTCGCCCGGCCGGGCGACACCATTCTACTCGCGGGCAAGGGTCATGAGACGTACCAGGTGATCGGGACCGAGAAGCAGCCGTTCGACGAGCGTCGCGTGGTCCGGGAGCTCGGCGCCGCGTGAAACCTGGGGTCGCCATTAGTCGCCACCGCCGTTTCGTGCTCGAGGGTGCGCTCATCGCGGTGTGCGCGTGCCGGAGCGGAGGCGCCGGGGGACCCGCGGCGGCGGTCCCGATCGCGGGGCCGTACGATGTCGTCATCGAGGGAGGCCGGGTCGTCGACGGAACCGGAGGCGCCTGGTTTTACGGGGACGTGGCGCTGCGGGGTGACCGCATCGCGCGGGTGGCGCCGGCCGGCGGGTTGAGCCACGTCGCGGCGCGCGAGCGGCTCGACGCGCACGGACTGGTCGTGGCGCCCGGGTTCATCGACATCCAGGGCCAGTCGCAGGCGGCGCTGCTCGCGGGCGACGGGCGGCTGGTGAGCAAGGTCACGCAGGGGGTGACGACCGAGATTCTGGGCGAAGGGGTGACGCGGGCCCCGGTGAACGATCGCATCCTCGACGCCACTTACGCGGGGACGCCCGACCAGGCGGACGCGCGGCGCCGCGCAGCCGAGTTCCGAGGCCCGCACGGCTTCGACGCCTGGCTCAGGGCGATGGAGCGACACGGCATGTCCGTGAACGTCGGGTCGTTCGTGGGCGGGGCGACCGTGCGGATGTACGCCAAGGGCATGGCCGTCGGCCCGCCGACGCCCGCCGAGCTCGACACGATGCGCGCCGTGATGCGGCGCGCCATGGAAGATGGCGCGTTCGGCCTCGGCACGGCGCTGATCTATCCCCCCGGCAGCTTCGCGACCACCGCCGAGCTGGTCGAGATCGCGAAGGCGATGAGCCCCTACGGGGGCGTCTACATCACGCACATGCGCTCGGAGGCCGACCAGCTTCTCGAGGCGATCGACGAGGCGCTCCGGATCGGGCGCGAGGGAGGCGTGCCGGTCGAGATCTATCACTTCAAGGCGGGCGGCCGCCGCAACTGGGCCAAGGCGGCGCTCGCGATCGCGAAGATCGACTCCGCCCGCGCCACGGGCCAGGACGTCTCGGCCGACATGTACGGGTACGTCGCGGGCGGGACGGGGCTGACGGCGTGCCTGCCCCCCTGGGCCTCGGCCGACGGCAAGCTGCTCGACAACCTGCGTGATTCCGTCACCCGGGCCAGGATCCGGGCGGACGTGCTGAGCGACCGCGCCGACTGGGAAAACCTCTGCTCGCTCGCGACGCCGGACGGCGTGCTGGTGCTCGGGCTCGTGAGGCCCGAGAACGAGCGCTGGGCCGGAAAGCGGCTGTCGGCGATCGCGGCCGACCAGGGGAAAGACTGGCTGGACGCCGCGATCGGCCTCGTCCTGTCCGAGCAGACGCGGATCGGGACGGTCTTCTTCCTGATGAGCGAGGACAACGTTGCGCTCCAGCTGCGCCAGCCGTGGATCAAGTTCGGGACCGACGCCGACGGCGTCGATCCGGACAGCGTGCGGACGCTGACGCACCCCCGGGCGTACGGAAACTACCCGCGCATCCTCGGGACGTACGTGCGGGAGCAGCGGATCCTCACCCTTGAAGACGCCATCCGGAAGATGACCTCCGCCGTCGCCAACCGCCTCTCGATCCAGGACCGGGGGCTCCTGCGCGAGGGGATGTACGCGGACGTCGTGGTGTTCGATCCGCGCACCATCGCCGACCGGGCGACGTTCGAGCAGCCGCACCAGCTTTCGGTCGGGGTCCGGTACGTGTTCGTCAACGGGACGGCCGTCGTGAGGGATGGCCGGCACACCGGAGCGAAGCCCGGCCGGCCGGTGCGCGGGCCCGGGTATGTGCGCTGAGCGCCTTCCGGTGCGGGGCGGAGCGGGCGACCAGTTGGAACGGAACTGACGTGTGGACCAGCAGCCGGGTGGCCGACGTGCTCGCCGTCAGCGAGCCGGGCCGCGCCGCGTATCCCGGCATCTCGACCGACACGCGGCGGCTCGAGCCCGGGGACCTGTTCGTGGCACTCGAGGGCGAGCGCTTCGACGCGCACGATTTCCTGGCCGATGCCAAAGCGAAGGGTGCCGCTGCGGCCGTCGTGCGGCGCGGCACTCCTCCCCTGGACGGGTTGCCGTACTTCGAAGTCGAGGACACCCTCGTGGCCCTCGGGGCCCTGGCGCGCGCGCGGCGCCGGCTGCTCGCCCCCGGGAGTCCGGTCGTGGCGGTCACGGGGTCGAGCGGCAAGACGAGCACCAAGGAGATGATCCGGGCGGCCCTCGCGGCGCAGTACCGCGTACACGCGACCACCGGAAATCTGAACAACCTCGTGGGCGTCCCGCTTACGCTGCTCGCCGCGCCGGAGGACGCGGAGGCGCTCGTCATCGAGGCGGGGGCGAGCGTCCCGGGCGAGATCGCCCGGCTGCGCGACATCCTCGAGCCCACGGTTGCCGTGATCACGAACGTGGGGTACGCGCACGTCGCCGGGTTCGGCTCGCTGGCCGGCGTCCTCCGGGAGAAGGTCGCGCTGCTCGAGGGGGGAGGGGGGGCGCCCGTGGCGGTGGTCGGCACCGATCCGCCGGAGCTTGCCGTGGAAGCGCGCCGCCGCACGCGGACCGTGGTGGCCGGCACTGGCGCCGCGGCCGAAGTGCGGCCGGATGCCGCCGACCTGGACGACGCGGG
>QHVD01000027.1:12005-15550 GCA_003222235.1 Gemmatimonadota bacterium
GTCACCGTGCCTGTGGTCGGCTTCCACCAGATCGAGAACGCCATGATCGCCCTCGCCGCGGCCCGGGAGGCGGGCGCGGACCCGGGTCGGGCGGTGGGGGCGCTTGCCACCGTGCGGCTCCCCGCCGGACGGGGAGCAGTGCTCGAGCGGGGCGGTCTCACCATCATCGACGACACGTACAACGCGAACCCCGGGTCGCTCCACTGGGCGGTGCGGTTCGCCCACTGGCTCGCGCAGCGGCGGGGCCGGCCCCTCGCGGTGGTGGTGGGCTCGATGTTGGAGCTCGGGTCCGAGAGTGCCAGATTGCATGCCGCCGCGGCGCGGGAGATCGTCGCGCTCGAGCCCGCCCTAGTGGCGGCGGTGGGGGAGTTCGTGCCCGCGTTCGAGGCGCACCGCCGCGCGCTCTCCGGCCGGCTGATCGCCGCGCCGGACGCGGAGTCGCTCGGGCCGCAGCTGAAGGCGGCCCTGCGGGGGGACGAGGTCGTCCTGATGAAGGCGTCGCGGGGAGTCGCGCTCGAGCGCGTGTTGCGGCACCTCAACTGAACGTGCGGGGGGAGGGACGTGCTCTATCACTTGCTGGCGCCGCTCGCCCGGCAGCACATCCTGTTCAATCTCTTCAATTACATCACGTTCCGCGGCGCGGCCGCCGCGGTCACGGCGCTCGTCGTGGCCTTCGTCTTCGGGCCGGGGATCATCCGGCTCCTGCGGGAGCACAACGTCGGTCAGGTGATCCGGGCGGAGGGTCCGTCGAGCCACCACGGCAAGCGCGGCACGCCGACCATGGGCGGACTCATCATCATCCTCGCGACCGTCGTGGCAACGCTGTTGTGGGCGCGGCTCGACAGCCGCTTCGTCGTGGTGGCGGTTGCGGCGACGCTGTGGATGGGGGCGATCGGGTTCCTCGACGATTACTTGAAGATCGTGCGCGGCAAGTCGCAGGGCCTCGTCGCCCGGTGGAAGCTGGTCGGTCAGATATCCTTCGGCCTGGCGCTGGGCCTCGTGTTGCTGCTGTGGCCGCTCGCGCCGAACCTGCCGCCGGCCTCGACGCAGGTGCCGCTCTTCAAGTACCAGTTGCTCCTGTTCTGGCCCTGGGTGTACGTGCTGTTCGTCACGTTCGTCGTCACGGGAAGCTCGAACGCCGTGAACCTCACGGATGGGCTCGATGGGCTTGCGACGGGGCTGACCGCGATCGCGGCCGGCGCGTTCGCGATCTTCGCGTACGTGTTCGGGCGCTTCGACTGGGCGCGGTATGTGGGCGTGTACTTCCTCCCGGGGGCACCCGGCACAGGCACGTCGGGTGAGTTGACGGTCTTCTGCGCGGCGCTCGCCGGCGCGGCGCTCGGGTTTCTGTGGTTCAACGCGCATCCGGCGCAGGTGTTCATGGGGGATACCGGCGCGCTCGCGATTGGGGGCGCGTTGGGGACCGTCGCGATCATGCTGAAGGCCGAGTTCCTGCTCCTCATCGCGGGCGGCGTGTTCGCGGCCGAGGCGGCGTCGGTGATGCTGCAGACGAGCGTGTATCGCTGGCACAAGCGGCGACGCGGGAAGGAGTACGCCGACGCGCACCGCGTCTTCCGCATGTCGCCGCTGCATCACCACTTCGAGAAGCTGGGCTGGGCCGAGCCGCAAGTCGTGATGCGGTTCTACATCCTCGGGGTGCTGTGCGCGGCGATCGCGCTGGCCACGCTCAAGGTGCGATGATCCCCGACCCCTGGCGTGACGGCGTCGTGGCCGTCGTGGGACTGGGACGGAGCGGCGTGGCCGCCACGCGACTCCTCGCCCGCGAGGGCGCGCGCGTGTACGCGAGCGACGCCTCGGACCACCCGGACGCGGCCGCGGCGATCGCCCAGCTGCGCGACCTAACGGGTGTTGAGGTGGAAGTCGGCCGCCACGATCTGGACAAGATCCGCGCGGCCGTCGCGGTGGTCCTCTCGCCCGGCGTGCCGCCGGATGCGCCACCGGTCGGCGCCGCGCGGGCGGCGGGCGTGCCCATCATCTCCGAGATCGACCTCGGGTTCCGGGCCCTGGAGCGGTCGGGAACGCGCTGCATCGCCATCACGGGGACGAACGGGAAGACGACGACCACGGCGCTCGTGGCGCACCTGCTCCAGGCGGCGGGGGTCCCGGCCGCGGCCGCGGGGAACATCGGGCGACCGCTCGCCGACATCGCCGTTTCGAGCGAACGATACCAGTGGCTCGCGGTCGAGGTGTCGTCGTTCCAGCTGCACGACAGCCCGCACTTCGCGCCGGAGATCGGCGTCCTCACGAACCTCGCCCCGGACCATCTGGACCGCTACCCGTCCGTGGATGCCTATTACGCCGACAAGCAGCTGCTGTTCAAGAACGCCGCCGACGGCCATGTCTGGGTCTTGAACGCGGACGATCCGGCCGTCCTGGACCTCGCGGGACGGGCCCGGGGGCGGCGCGTCCTGTTCTCGCTCAAGCGCCCCGCCGACGGCTGGTACGAGCCGAAGGAACGGCGGCTGCGGCTGGGCGACACGGCCTTGCTGCTCCGCGATGAGCTGCGCCTGCTCGGGGATCACAACGTGGCCAACGCGCTGGCGGCGGCGCTGGCGGTGCGTGCAACGGGACTCGCGCCCGGCGCGATCGGCGAGGGGCTGCGCTCGTTCACGCCGCTGCCGCACCGCTTGGAGCCGGTGCGCGAGGTGGGCGGCGTGCTCTGGATCAACGACTCGAAGGCCACCAACGTCGCTTCGACGGTCGTCGCCGTGGAGGCGATGAGCCGACCGTTCGTGCTGCTCCTGGGCGGCCGGCATAAGGGTGAGCCGTACACCCGGCTCGCACCGCTGTTGCGGGACGCCTGCCGGCTGGTGGTCGCGTACGGCGAGGCGGGGCCGATCGTGGCGCAGGACCTCGCCGGGAGAGTGCCGCTCGAGCGCGGCACCACGTTCGAGGATGTCATGGCGCGCGCCCGGCGCGCCGCCCGGCCGGGCGACGCGGTGCTCCTGTCTCCCGCCTGTTCGAGCTACGACATGTTCAAGAACTACGAGGAGCGCGGGGCGACGTTCCGAAGACTGGTGGAGGCGATGTGACCAAATCCGCGAGTGAACTCGCGACTCGGCCTCTGGCCGGTAAACCGGCCGGTGCTCATCGGCTCCCCGCTTTAGCGGGGAGGGGCCGAGCCGCGGCTTGAGCCGCGCACTCCCATGACCGACCGCCGCTGGGAAACGCGCCTGATCGCGGTCGTCGCGGCGGTGCTCGTGGTCTTCGGGCTGGCGGCGGTGTACGGCGCGTCGAGCCTCGTGACCGTCGGCGGCTCGGCCTTCGCGCTGCGGCAGGCGCTGGGCGCCGCGGTGGGCGGCCTGGTCGCGGCCCTGCTCGCACGGTCGGATTACCGAGCCTGGCAACGCTACGCGTGGCCCGTGCTCGGCGTCGCGGCCCTCCTGCTCGTCGTCCCGCTGCTGCCGTTCACGCAACGGATCGCCCCGACGATCAACGGCGCCCGCCGCTGGGTGGACCTCGGATTGGTCACGATGCAGCCCTCCGAGCTCGCGAAGTTCGCCGTCGTGATGTGGGCCGCCGCG
>QHVD01000028.1:0-7123 GCA_003222235.1 Gemmatimonadota bacterium
GCCGACGAGTCGGAGCCCGGGACGTTCAAGGACCGCGAGATCATGCGCTGGACGCCGCACGCGCTGCTCGAAGGCACGGCGATCGCGATGCGGGCGATCCAGGCCGAAGTCGCCTACATCTACGTCCGCGGCGAGTTCACCGAACCGTACGCGATCATGGAGCGCGCGCTCGCCGAGGCGAACCAGGCGGGGGTGCTGGGCGACCTGAAAGTCTACCTCCACCGCGGCGCGGGCGCCTACATCTGCGGCGAAGAGACCGCGCTGATGAGCTCGATCGAGGGAAAGCGCGGCAATCCCCGCATCAAGCCGCCGTTCCCGGCGGAGCGCGGCGTGTTCGGCATGCCCACCACGATCAACAACGTGGAAACGCTCGCCGCGGTGCCGCACATCGTCAAGCGCGGGGCGCCATGGTACAAAGCGATGTCGCTCTCCTCCCCGAAGAGCACCGGGACGAAGCTCCTCTCGGTGTGCGGGCACGTTCAAAAGCCCATGGGCTTCCCGCTCAAGGATCTGCTGTACGACCTGTGCGGGGGGATGCGGCCGGGGCGCACCCTCAAGGCGTGCATCCCCGGCGGGTCGTCGGTGCCGATCCTCAACGGGGAAGAGAGCGAGAGCTGCCTCCTCGACTACGAGGGCTGCATCGAGAAGGGCACGATGCTCGGCTCGGGCGGCGTCATCGTGTTCGACGACTCGACCGACATGGTCTACCAGATCATGCGGCTGGCGCGCTTCTATGCCCACGAGTCCTGCGCTCAGTGCACGCAGTGCCGCGAGGGCACCGCCTGGACCACGAAGATCCTGGAGCGAATCCTCGGCGGGCAGGGGAAGATGGCCGACCTGGACCTGCTGCTGGACCTCGCCGACAACATGACCGGGAAGACCATCTGTGTGCTGTCCGACTCCTGCGCCGCTCCCGTCGTCTCGGGGCTGAAGAAGTTCCGCGGCGAGTTCGAGGACTACATAACGGGAAAGCGGCAGCCGGTCCTGGCCGCGTGATCACGGGATGCGAGATGCGGGATGCGGGATGGGTGAATGGGTAGCGACCTCGTCCACCTGACGATCGACGGCGTTCCCGTCGAGGTGCCGAAGGGGACGCTCGTGATCGAGGCGGCGAAGCAGGCGGGCGTCCTCGTCCCGCACTACTGCTACCATCCGGGACTCCCGGTGGCGGGCGTGTGCCGCATGTGCCTCGTCAAGGTCGAGAAGGCGCCGAAGCTCCAGATCGCCTGCGCCACGGCGGTCGCCGAGGGCATGGTGGTGGACACCCAGCACCCGGAGGCAAAGAGCGCGCGCATGGGAGTGCTGGAGCTGCTCCTCATCAACCACCCGCTCGATTGCCCGATCTGCGACCAGGCGGGCGAGTGCGAGCTGCAAGACTTCACCTTCCAGGAGGGGCGTCGCGGCACGCGGTACAGCCCGGAGTTCCCGAAGCGCTTCAACCCGGTGGAGGACTTCGGGCCCGACGTGCTCTACGTCCCCAACCGCTGCATCCTGTGCACGCGGTGCGTGCGCTTCATGGAGGACGTAGCGCAGGAGCCGGTGCTCAACGTGTCGGAGCGCGGCGACCGGGCCTACATCGGCGTCCACCCCGAGGCGCGGCTCGACCACCCCTGGGCGGGGAACGTGGTGGACCTGTGCCCCGTGGGCTCGCTCCTCTCGAAAGACTTCCTGCACAAGGCGCGGGCCTGGGAGCTCGACAAGACGGCCTCGATCTGCACCGGGTGCTCGCAGGGCTGCAACGTCACCATCGACACGCGCGAGAACGTCGTGGTGCGGCTCCGCCCGCGGTCCAACGTCGAGGTGAACCGCTACTTCATGTGCGACCACGGGCGCGTCACCTACCGCTGGATGAACCGCGGCGACCGGATCGAGGCCCCGCTCGTCAAGCGCGACGGGAGCGCGCTGCACGCCACCGACTGGGACGAGGCGTTCGAGCGGGCGGCGACGCTGCTGCGCGGCGCGAGCGGCCGGGCGGTGGCGCTCGTCTCGCCCAGGGCCTCCACCGAGGCGCTGTTCCTCGCCCGCGAGCTGTTCTCCGGATTCGACTGGGTGGGCGCCTTCCAGGTCGTGATGGGTGAAACAGCGCCCCTCCCCGGGGTCCCGAACCTCGCGCTCCGCGCCGAGCGGGCCCCGAACGCCACCGGGGCCGAGCTGCTCGGCTACAGGCGCGACTACGCCGCGGCCCTGCAGGCCGCGGAGAGCGCCGCGGTCGTCCTGGTGCTGGAGGAGCCGGACATCGCCGTGCGCCCGCGCGGCGCGCTGGTCTACGCGGGCACGGTCCTCCCCGACGCGGCCCGCCACGCCGACCTGGTCCTCCCCATCGCCAACGTCGCGGAGGAGGACGGCACGTTCGTGAACTGCGACGGTCGCGTCCAGCGCTACTTCCAGGCCAAGCCGGCGCCGGGGATGGCACGCCCCGCGTGGTGGGTCTTTTCGGAACTGCTCGCCGGCCTGGGGCGGGGGGAGCATCTCGCCGGCGCGAGCGACGCGTTCCGCCGGCTCGCGGACGCCGCGGCGCCGTTCACGGGGCTGAGCTACGCGAGCCTGGGGCTCACCGGGAAGCGAGCCAACCTCGAAGTCGGGGTGGGGGCGTGACGTTCTTCCTTTGGACGTCGGCCATCAAAGTGGTCGTCGTGTTCACCGCGGTCATGGTGGGCGTGGCCTTCCTCACCTGGGTCGAGCGGCGGGTGTGCGCCTGGATCCAGGATCGCCTCGGCCCGAACCGGGTCGGACCGGAGGGGCTGCTCCAGCCCGCGGCAGACGGCCTCAAGAACCTCTTCAAAGAAGAAACGCTCCCGGCGAGCTCGGACAAGCTGTTGTTCCTGCTGGCGCCGGCGATGTCGTTCGTGCCGGCGCTCCTGACCATCGCGGTGATCCCGTTCGCCACTCCCCTCCCCACCGCGTGGGGCGACGTCCCGATGGTCGTGGCCGACCTGCCGGTGGGGTTCCTCTACATCCTCGCGTTCGCCTCGCTGGGCGTGTACGGGGTCGTGTTCGCCGGCTGGTCCTCGAACAACAAGTACGCGCTGCTGGGCGGCCTGCGTTCGAGCGCGCAGATGATCTCCTACGAGATTGCCATGGGCATGAGCACCGTGGCCGTGCTGCTGCTCGCCGGCAACGTGGCCGTGTCGGACGTCATCGCGCGGCAGCAGGAGTCGACCTGGTTCGTTTTCCCGCTGGCGCTCGCGTACTTCATCTTCATCGTAGCGGCGTTCGCGGAGACGAACCGGGTGCCCTTCGACCTCCCCGAGGCCGAGGGCGAGCTGGTCGCGGGATACCACACCGAGTACAGCGCCATGAAGTTCTCGATGTTCTACATCGCCGAGTACTCGAACATGGTGACGGCGTCGGCGTTGATGGCGACGCTGTTCTTCGGGGGCTACGACATCCCGCTCACGAGCTGGGACAACGGGCCTCCGTGGACGATCGCGAAGACGCTGGCGACGCTCGCGATGTTCTCGTTGAAGGTGGGGTTCTTCCTCTTCCTCTATATCTGGGTGCGCTGGACCTTGCCCCGCTTCCGGTACGACCAGCTCATGGCGCTCGGCTGGAAGGTCATGCTGCCGCTCGCGCTCGGCTACATCACCGTGATGGCCAGCGCCATCTGGCTGCTGCACGCCCGGCTCGGCTGGACCTACGACACGCGCTTCGCGCTGGCGCTGTTCGGCCTGAACGTGCTCCTGGCCATCCCGTTGTTCTTCGCGCTCGACCGCGGACACCTCATCTCCGGGTCGGAGGCGCGCGGGGAGGCCTGATGGCGATCGGCGTGAAGGTGCTGAAGCGACCGAGGGCCCAGACCTCCTACGTGCGGGCCACGCTCAAGGGCATGGCCCTGACCCTGCAGCACCTGTTCCGGCCCAAGGTGACGATGCAGTATTCAGAGGAAAAGGCCACCGACGACTGGGCCATCTCGCGGCGCTGGCGCGGCACGCACCGCATGCTCACCGACGAGCAGGGGCGCGCCAAGTGCGTCGCCTGCGGGCTCTGCCCGCAGATCTGCCCCGCCAACTGCATCAAGCTCGTGCCCGGGGAGGACGAGCAGGGGAACCGCTACCCGCTGATCTACGAGATCGACGAGTTCCGTTGCGTGTTCTGCGGCTACTGCCAGGAGGTCTGTCCCGAGGAGGCGATCCACGTCGGCGTCCACTACGAGAACGCGGAGTACTCGCGCGACCGGTTCGTGTACGACCTCGAGCGCCTGTGCGCGCAGACCCACGCGGTCTCGACGCTGTGGGACCCGTCCGACCCGAAGGGCGAGTGAGCGGATGACCTGGCTCGCCGCGCACGGGACCGAGGCGATCTTCTGGTGGTTCGGAAGCCTCGCCATGGTGAGCGCGGCCTTGTGCATCACGCGCCGGAACCCGGTCTTCAGCGGGCTGTGGCTCATCGTGACCCTGTTCTCGATCGCGGCCCTGTTCGTGATCCTCGACGCCCAGTTCATCGCCGTGCTGCAGGTGCTGGTCTACGCCGGCGCCATCATGGTGCTGTTCCTGTTCGTGATCATGCTCCTGAACCTCGGGCGGCAGGTCACCACGGACCTGAAGGGTCCCACCGGGGCGGGGATTGCCGTCGGGCTCGCGGGGCTGCTGCTGTTTCAGCTCCTCATCCTGCGGCACGCGGCGCCGTCCGAGGTGATCACGCTCCCGGCCGGCTCCGTGGCGCGGCTCGCGCAGGAGCAGGGGTTGGTCGCCTCGATCGCCCGCCCCCTGTTCGATACGTATCTCCTGCCCTTCGAAGTCACCAGCATCCTGCTCCTCGCCGCGCTCGTCGGCGCGGTGGTGCTGGCCATGCGGAAGCTCTGAATGCTGCTCGCGCCGGCCCTCTCCGTCTCGGCCGTGCTGTTCACGCTCGGCGTCGCCGGCGTCCTGCTGCGACGCAATGCCATCGTGATCTTCATGTGCGTCGAGCTGATGCTCAACGCCGTGAATCTCACGTTCGTGGCGCTGGCGCAGCAGCTCGGCGTGGCCGGTCAGCTGTTCGTGCTCTTCGTGATGGCGGTCGCGGCCGCGGAGGCGGCGGTCGGGCTCGCGATCATCCTCGCGATCTACCGCCACCGGCACACGGTGAACCTGCAGAACATCAACCTGCTGAAGGGCTGATGCCCCCCCCCGGTTTCCGACTCGACCTTCTCTGGGCCGTCCCCGCGCTGCCCCTCCTCGGCTTCGTCGGCAACGGGATGCTCGCGCTCACGCGGCCGAAGGCGAAGACCGCGGTGTCGATTATAGGGGTGGGCGTGCTGGTGCTGTCGTTCGCCGCGGCCGTCGCCGCAGTCGCCGGGTTCGTCAGGCTCCATCCCGCGGCCCCGCTCGTGTTCCGGTATTGGGAGTGGATGCCCGTTGGGGACCTCCGAGTCGACTACGCGCTCGAGCTCGATTACCTCTCCGCCGTGATGATCCTGGTCGTCACGGGCGTGAGCGCGCTCATTCACGTTTTCAGCGTCGGGTACATGGGCGAGGACCCGGGTTACGCGCGCTACTTCGCGTACCTGAACCTGTTCGTGTTCTTCATGCTGACGCTCGTGCTCGGGTCCAGCTTCCCGGTCATGTTCGTCGGCTGGGAAGGGGTGGGGTTGTGCTCCTATCTGCTCATCGGGTTCTGGTTCAACGAGAAGATCAACGCCGACGCGGGGCTCAAGGCGTTCGTCGTCAACCGGATCGGCGATTTCGGGTTCCTCGTGGCGATGTTCCTGATCTTCCGGCACACGGGGTCGCTGGACTTCGACGCCGTGTTCGCCCAGGCGCCGACGGCGTTCACCGCGGGCGACGCCGCGATCACGGCCACCACACTGCTCCTGTTGCTCGGCTGCACGGGAAAGTCGGCGCAGATCCCCCTCTACACCTGGCTTCCGGACGCCATGCAGGGCCCGACGCCGGTATCGGCCTTGATCCACGCCGCCACGATGGTCACGGCGGGCGTCTATCTCGTAGCCCGCTGCAACGTGCTCTTCGCCCTATCGCCGCTCTCCAGCGCGACGGTGGCCGGGGTGGGCGCCCTCACCGCCCTCTTCGCCGCGACGATCGCCCTGAAACAGTGGGACATCAAGCGCGTCCTCGCGTATTCCACGATCTCGCAGCTCGGCTACATGTTCCTGGGGGTCGGGACCGGCGCGTACGCCGCGGGGCTCTTCCACCTCGTCACGCATGCGTTCTTCAAGGCGCTGCTGTTCCTCGGGTCGGGGAGCGTGATCCATGCGATGCACCACGCGTACCACGCCACCCACTCCCATGAGGACGCGCAAGACCTGCGCAACATGGGCGGGCTCCGCCACCACCTGCCGTGGACCGCAGGCCTGATGTGGATCGCGACGCTGGCGATTGCCGGCATCCCGCCATTCTCGGGGTTCTTCTCGAAGGACGAGATCCTCGGCGCCGCGTTCGCGCGGGGAACGGCGGAGCCGATCTGGCTCGCGTACTGGGTGATGGGCATCGCCGCCGCTCTGCTCACAGCGTTCTACATGACCAGGCTGATGCTCTACGCCTTCCACGGCCCGAACCGGACGGGAGAAGCGGAGCGGGCACATCTGCATGAGGCGCCGTGGAGCATGACCGGTCCCCTCGCGGTGCTCGGCCTGCTCAGCTTCGCCGGCGGGGTGATCAACGTGCCGGCGCTGTTCGGCGGGCACGCGTTCTTCAGATGCAGCGGGAGGTGGCGCTGCCGGCCGGAGTCGAATGGACGCTCGTCGTCGCTGCGGTGCTCGTGGCGGGGCTGGGCATCTTCGGGGCGGTGCGGCTGCTCAAGCCCGAGGCGCTCGTGCCCGCGCGGGTGGCACCCCCGGAGCGGGGCTTCGCCCGAGTCCTCTGGAAGAAGTGGTACGTGGACGAGGTGTACGACGCGATCATCGTGCAGCCGATCCAGTGGCTCTCGCGCGAGGTGTTGTGGAAGACGATCGATGCGCGGCTCGTGGACGGCGTGATGGTGAACGGGAGCGCAGCCGCGGCCCGCGTCTTCGGCTGGGTAGGGAGCAGGCTGCAGACGGGCCAGGTCGGGAGCTACGCGCTGCTGTTCGTCGGAGGAGTGCTGCTCGTTCTCTGGGCGACGCTGCGGTAGCAAATGTACGCGCACTGGATTCTCACCGCGCTCCTCGCCTGGCCGGCCGTCGCCGCGCTGGCGGTGCTGATCGTGC
>QHVD01000028.1:7177-29825 GCA_003222235.1 Gemmatimonadota bacterium
TCCCCTGTGGTGGACGTTCGTGCCGTCGGGGGGGATGCAGTTCCAGCTCGACGCGCCGTGGATCCCGGCGTGGGGGATCCACTACACGGTGGGCGTGGACGGGATCTCGCTGTTCATGGTCTTGCTCACGACCCTCCTCGTACCGCTCTCGGTGCTGGGGAGCTACTCCTACATCACGACCCGCGAGCGGGCGTTCTACGCCCTGATGCTCGTGCTCACGTCGGGGATGATCGGCGTATTCGTCTCCCTCGACCTTTTCCTGTTCTACGTGATGTGGGAAGTGATGCTCATCCCGATGTATTTCATCATCGGCGTGTGGGGCGGCGAGAACCGCATCTACGCGGCGATCAAGTTCTTCATCTATACGATGTTCGGGTCGCTGCTGATGCTCGTGGCGATTCTCGTCCTGGTTTACATCGTCGCGCAGCGCACCGGCGCCTACTCGTTCTCGTACACGTCGGTGCTGGCGCACGCGGGCGGGCTGGGCCCGGCCGCCTTCTGGCTATTCGGTGCGTTCTTCCTGGCATTCGCGATCAAGGTGCCGATGTTCCCCTTCCACACCTGGCTGCCGGACGCGCACGTCGAGGCCCCGACGCCGGGCTCCGTGCTCCTCGCCGGGATCCTGCTCAAGATGGGGACGTACGGCTTCCTGCGGTTCGCGCTCCCGTTGTTCCCGGCGGTGGCGCTCCATCCCATGGTCCAGACGGGCATCGTGGTGCTGTCCCTGATCGGGATCATCTACGGCGGGCTGGTCGCGATGGTGCAGCCCGACTTCAAGAAGCTGATCGCCTACTCGTCGGTGGCGCACCTCGGCTTCGTGATGCTCGGCATCTGGGCCCTGACGCTCCAGAGCGTGCAGGGCGCCCTGATGGTGATGATCAACCACGGGATCTCGACCGGAGCGTTGTTCTTCCTCATCGGCATGCTGTACGAGCGCCGCCATACCCGCCTCGTCGCGGGGTTCGGCGGGATCGCCAAGGTCGTCCCGCTGTTCGCGGGCGTGCTCACGATCGTGTCGCTCTCCTCGATCGGACTGCCGTCCACGAACGGGTTCGTAGGGGAGTTCCTGGTGCTGCTCGGGGCGTTCAAGACCTACCCGGTGGCGGCCACGATCGCGGCGGCGGGCGTCATCGTGGCCGCCATGTACCTGCTGCCCGCACTGCAGCGCGTCATCTATAACCCGCTCGACAAGCGCGAGAACGAGCGGCTCCTCGACCTGTCGCCGCGGGAGCTGGCCGTGCTGCTGCCGCTGG
The DNA here is from genome assembly GCA_003222235.1 of Gemmatimonadota bacterium. GTDB lineage: Bacteria > Gemmatimonadota > Gemmatimonadetes > Gemmatimonadales > GWC2-71-9 > AG12. The sequence continues at coordinate 8,431 of QHVD01000028.1, forward strand.
TCGCCTGTATCGTGTGGATCGGCGTCTATCCCAAGCCGTTGCTCCGGCGGATGGAGCCGAGCGCGCAGCAGCTCATCCAAACGGTGCGTGCGGCGTCCGCGACCGTCGCCCGCGGGCGATGAGCCTCGACCTCTCGAACTACCGCGATCTCGCACTCGCCCTGCTGCCCGAGCTGGTGTTGACGCTCGCTGCGGTGGTGCTGCTGCTCGTCGTCGCCTGGCGGCACCAAACCAGAGCGGACCTGCGGGTCGCCGCTTGGGTGGCGTGGTGGGGGCTCGTGGCCGCCGCCGTCGCGGTCTGGTGGCTGTGGTGGAACACGGCGCGCGCCGCGGTGATCCCCCCGCCGGTCCACCCTCCCATGATCGCTGTGGACGACTTTCGGTTCGTCGCGGACTGGCTGGTCCTGGGCACCGCGGCATTGACGGTCTTCGTCTCGTTCGACTATCTCGAGCGCGAGAGCCTGCTCGTGCCCGAGTATTACGTGCTGCTGCTCTTCGCCACGCTGGGCATGATGCTGATGGCCGGAGGCGAGGACCTCATGATGATCTTCCTCGGCCTCGAGCTGATGTCGGTCGCGGTGTACGTGCTCGCGGGGATCAACCGTCGCAGCGCCCCCGCCGCCGAGGCGGCCTTGAAGTACTTCCTCCTCGGCGCGTTCGCCTCCGGGTTCCTGCTGTACGGCATCGCCCTCGCCTACGGAGCGACGGCCGCCACCAACCTGACGCTCATCGGCGTCCAGGTGACGACCCTGGGCCTCCAGAAGAGCACCATGCTCCTCATCGGCCTCGGGCTGCTGCTGGTCGGCTTCGGATTCAAGGTGGCCGCGGTGCCCTTCCACATGTGGGCCCCGGACGTGTACGACGGCTCGCCCACGCCGGTCACCGGGTACATGGCGACCGCGGTCAAGGCGGCCGCGTTCGCCGCGCTGTTCCGCGTGCTGGGGGAGGCGTTCGGCGCCGTGCCCGCATGGCGCGAGATCGTGTGGTGGCTCGCCGTGATCACCATGCTGGTCGGAAACGTCGTCGCCCTCGCCCAACGCACCCTCAAGCGGATGCTCGCCTACTCGTCCGTCGCGCACGCCGGCTACGTGCTGGTCGCGGTGGCGGCCGGAACCCCCGCGGGCGCGGCGGCATTCGTCTTCTACCTCGTCGCCTACACGTTCATGACCCTGGCGGCCTTCGCGCTGCTCGCGGCCAAGGGTCGCGACGGGGAGCGCGACGTCCGCATCGACGACCTGGCGGGACTGGCCCAGCGCCGGCCGTGGCTCGCTTTCGCCCTGGCCGTGTGCATGCTCTCGCTGCTCGGCTTCCCGGGCACCGCAGGCTTCATCGGCAAGTGGTACATCCTCGTGGCGGCGACGCAGTCCGGGCAGGTCCCGCTCGCCGCCATTCTCGTCCTCGCCAGCGTCATCTCGGCGGGCTACTATCTCCCCGTGATCATGGCCATGTACATGAAACCCGAGCCGTTCGAGCAGGCCCACGGCGGGATGCGCCTCGGGCCGTTGGGGAGCATTGCCGTGGCGGTGTCGGTGGCGGGCTTGCTCTTCTTCGGCGTCCGGCCGAACCGGCTACTGGACCTCGCTCGCACTAGCGGCGCCGCCGTACGACCCGCGCCTGCCGCCACGTCGGGCGGGGGCGCTCGGCCCACCGCGCCCAAACTCGCCGGCAACTGACGCCGGGCGGGCCCCCTATGAAGCTCCCCGCCACGATCTTCCGAGAGTACGACATCCGGGGCACGGTGGGCGACCAGCTCACGGCGCAGGTTGCCCACGCCATCGGGCAGGCGTTCGCGACGCTGGCGTGGGAGCGCCTGGGGCGCTCGCCCCGGATCGCCGTCGGACGTGACAACCGCCCTTCGGGCGCCGAGCTGTCCGGAGCCGCCCGCGACGGGCTGGTCGATGGGGGCGCGGTGGCCCTCGACGTCGGCGAGCTGCCCACGCCGGCGCTGTATTTCTCGACCCACACGCTCGGCGTGGACGGCGGCATGCAGGTCACGGGCTCGCACAATCCTCCCCAGTTCAACGGCTTGAAGCTCGTGCTCTCCGGGGAGGCGATCTACGGCAACGCGATCCAGGGCCTCCGGGAGATGATCGAGGACAACCGCGTCGAGACCCGGGTGGGCGGGGGCCACGAGACTCACGGCAACGTGCTGCCGTCCTACCGCGACGCCATCGTGCAACGCAACGGTCCGCTGCCCCGCCCGGTGAAGGCGGTCGTGGACTGCGGCAACGGCGTCTCGAGCCTCGTCGCCGTGGACACTCTGCGGCGGCTCGGCGCGTCGGTGGTCCCGCTGTTCTGCGAGTCGGACGGCACGTTCCCCAATCACCACCCCGACCCCACGGTGATCGAAAACCTGCGCGACCTGCAGGCGGCGGTGCGGCGCGAGGGCGCCGAGCTCGGGATCGCGTTCGACGGCGACGGCGACCGGATCGGCGCCGTAGACGAGCAGGGGCGGGCGGTGTTCGGCGACCTGCTGCTGGTGCTGCTGGGCCGCGATCTCGCCCGCCGCAGCGGGCCCGGGCACGCCGTGATCTTCGACGTGAAGTGCTCCGAGGTCCTGCCGCAGGAGCTCAAGCGCGTCGGGCTCGAGCCCGTGATGTGGAAGACGGGGCACTCCCTCATCAAGCAGCGGATGAAGGAGCTGCACGCGCCGCTCGCAGGGGAGATGAGCGGCCACATGTTCTTCGCCGGCGACTGGTACGGCTTCGACGACGCCCTGTTCGCCGCCGCGCGGCTGCTGCGCTACCTGGCGGAGCGGGGGGGGCCGCTCTCGCGCCTGCTCGCCGACCTGCCCCAGACGGTGTCGACGCCGGAGCTGCGCGTGGACTGCCCCGACGAGCGCAAGTTCGCGATCGTGCAGCGTGCCGCGGAGCATTTCGCCGCCCTGTATCCGGTGGCGACCCTGGACGGCGTGCGCATCAGCTTCGCCGAGGGATGGGGGTTGCTCCGCGCCTCGAACACGCAGCCCGTGCTGGTGCTCCGGTTCGAGGCGACGAGCGAGGCGGCACTCGCCCGCTACCGGGCCGAAGTCGAGGGCTGGCTCGCGACCCAGGGGGAGGGCAGCGGGAACAGGATTCGCCCGTGACCCGAACGCGCCACCGGTGGAGCTTCGCCGTCGGGGCGGCCGTGCTGGTGGTGCTGCTCGTGGGAGGTCGCTGGGTCGCGCTCGAGACCGCGGAGCGGGCGTGGGCGGCGAGCGTGCCGGGTGGCGGAGCCTACCTCGCTGCGCGCGACGTCGCGCGACTGGTGCGCGGACTGATCCTGCTCGTGGCCGTCACGTGGGGCGCGGGCAACCTGTTCCTGGTGTATCGGGCGATCGGCTCCGTCCAGCTGCCGCGCCGCCTCGGCGACCTCGAGATCGTGGAGGCGGTGCCGCGGCGCGTGCTGCTCGGCGGCACGCTCGTGACCGGCGTGCTGGTCGGCGGCATGCTCGCGCTCGGCACCGGCGACTGGTGGCTCTCGGCCGCGCTCGCTTTCCGTCCCCCGCATTACGGCGTCTCCGATCCCGTGCTACATCGCGACCTCGGCTACTACGTCGCCCAGCTCCCCTGGGCGGATCGCGTGCAGGGGCTTGCGCTGTTCGCCACCCTCGCCGCCACCGCGATGGTCGCGCTGCTCTATCTCGGCATTGGATCGCTGCACATCCGCCGCTGGCGCCCGTACGGGAGCCCGCACGCCCGGATGCACCTGGGCGCGTTGCTCGCCTGTCTCGCGCTCGCGCTTGGCTGGGGCGCCACGCTCGATCCCGCCGAGACCGTGGCGGGGTTGCACGGGTCGCTCGACTCGGGCGCGCTGCAGGCGCGTCTGCCCGGCGCGGCGTTCGTCGCGGCCCTCGCCGTCGCTGCGGCCGCGGCGAGCGCGGTCTGGACGCTGCGCGACAGACCCACGCTCCTGGTGGCGTCCTGGGGCGCGCTGCTCGGCACCGCGACGCTCGTCTACCTCGTCTTGCCGGCGGTGATGCGGGATCGGACAGGGCGCACCAGGCTGGACGACCGCCTCGCCTCGGCGCGTGACAGTCTCGAGGGGCTGGCATTCGGCACCGAGCGGCTCGAGCAGCGGCCACCGCCTGCCTTTCCGGACGCTGCCGCCGCCGTAGCCACCCTGCCGCTCTGGGACTCGGACCGCGTCGCCGCCGCCGTCAGACGCCGGCTGGAGTTGGGCGGGCCGCGCGGCACGGTGGCGCGTGCCGCACTCGCGCCCCCCCCCCGCATCCGCAGCGGCGGCCGCGCGCCATGGCTGGTCGCGCTCATGCCCGGTCACCCGGCGGTCGACAGCGGCCGAGCCTCACCCGGGTGGCGCGAGCTGCACCGCGGCGCCTGGGCGCGGAGCGGGGGCCCGCTCGTCGCCGTGGAGACGGACAGCGGCCTCGACTTTCAGTCACTCGTCACGGATGACTCGACGGCCTGGTTCGGGCCGGGCTTCGCGGAGTTCGCCGTCGCGTCCCCCGACACATGGCCGGCGACCCGCGCAAGCGGGATTCCGCTGACGGGCTGGAGCCGTCGCATCGCGCTGGCCTGGTCGCTGCAAAGCCCCGAGCTCGCCCGCGCAGAGACGGACGGCCTGCTGCTGCTGTGGCGCCGCGACGTGCGCGAGCGCCTCGAGCGGCTCGCTCCGTTCGCGGCGTTCGACGCGCCGACCCCCGTCGTCGCCGGGGACCTCCTGTGCTGGGTGGCGTTTGGCTATCTCGCCGCCGAGACCTTCCCGCTCACGCGCCGTATGGAGTGGGACGGCCGCCCGGTCCGGTACCTGCGCGCCGGGCTCGTCGGCATCGTAAGCGCGGGGAGCGGCGACACGCGGCTCTACCTCGCCCCCGGCGCCGACTCGCTCGCCACCGCGTGGGCGCGCTGGCTCAAGCCGCTGATCCGGCCGCTCGACAGCCTGCCCGCGGCGCTGCGCGCGGCGCTGCCGTATCCCTACGAGGCCTTCCGCTTGCAGGCGGCCCTCCTGGCGCAGGCGCACGACGACAGTGCGTGGACGCCTTGGCCACGCGAGCCGTTCCAGCTCGTCGGCCCCGGCGCGGACGCGATCGGTGAGGCCCGCGTATGGGTGGGGCAGGGGTTCGAAACGGGGACCACCCCCCAGTTCGCGGGTCTCCTCGCCGCGACGATGGTGGCGGGGCGGCCGCGTCTCGTGCTGTGGCGACCCACGCCGCCGGTGCGCCTGCCGGGAGTGCTCGTCGGGTCTACCGAGACCGCGCCGGGAGTGCTGCGGTTGTGGAACGTGGCCGGACAACTTTTCTCGGAGCAGGCTCAGTTCTTTCAACCCGCGACGGACGGCCCCGGGGGCGGCGGGGGCGGGGGCAGGACGGGAAGGGGGGGGGGGGAAACCCTGCGGCTGAAAGACGTCTATCTCACGTGGGGGAGCGACCGCGCAGCCGACGGCGCGACGCCCAACGCCGCGTTGCGCGCCCTGCTCGCGGTGAGCCCGCGCGCCGCACCGGGGGACACCTCCCTCGCCGCCCGCTGGGAGGATGCGCGGCGGCTCGCTGCCCAGGCGGAGGCGGCCCTCGGGGCAGGGGACCTGGAGGCGTTCGGCCGCTACTACGCCCAGCTCAAAGCGCTACTCGGCGTCGGCAAGAAGCCGCTTGCTCCCTCTCCGGAGCGCCGCTAGTGCCGTTCCAACTCGCGATTCGGGGCCCGGATCCGGCCGCACTTCACAACCGGTTGGAACGGCACTAGGTTGCGCCGCCGTGACACCGGGCACTATCGTCGTCGCGCTGGGCGGCAACGCGGTCGCGCCGCCGGGAGAGCGGCCCACGATCGCGAACCAGTTCCGTCACACGCGCGAAAGCCTGGCGCCGATCGTGGACCTCGCGCGCGCCGGGTGGGCCATCGCCCTGGTGCACGGCAACGGGCCGCAGGTGGGCGACGAGCTCGCGCGGAACGAGATCGCGGCGGACCAGGTTGAGCCGCTTCCCCTCGGCGTCCTCGTGGCGGCAACCGCCGGCTGGATGGGCTACATGATCCAGCAGTCGCTCCAGAATGCGCTCGCCCGCGCGGGCGTGGCGCGCCAGGTGGTTACGCTCGTGACCCAGACGCTGTGCGACGCGCACGACCCTCACCTGCGGATCCCGATCAAGCCGATCGGTCACGCCCTCGACGCCGTGCGGCTGGCGCGACTCGAAGCGCACGGCGTGCCGGTGAAGGAGGAGCAACCGGGGCGCTGGCGCCGCCTCGCGCCGAGCCCCAAGCCCGCCGCGGTGGTGGAGCACGACGTGATCCGGCACCTGGTCGCGGCGGGCCACATCGTGGTGGCGTGCGGCGGCGGAGGGCCGCCGGTCTACGAAGACCCCGTGCTGCGGCTCGAGGGGATCGACGCCGTCGCCGACAAGGACCGCGTCGCGGCGATCCTGGCGCGGGAGGTCGGCGCGGACGTGCTCCTGATCCTCACCAACGTCGATGCCGTATACCACGGCTACGGCGCCCCGCATCAAACGGCGATCCGCCACCTCACCCTCGCCGCAGCCGACAACCTGCTCCTGGGCAAAGAGCTCGGAAGCGGGAGCATGCGCCCCAAGGTCGAGGCGGCGGCCGCCTTCGTTCGCGCGGGCGGGAAGCGCGCGATCATTGCCGAGCTCGGGCAGGGCCTCGCCGCGCTGCAGGGCGGGGCCGGCACGACGATCACCGAGGAGCAGCCGTGAACCTGCACGAATACCAGGCGCGGGAGCTCCTCGCGCGCTACGGCATTCCCGTCCCCCAGGGCGAGGTCGCCGAGACGCCGGAGCAGGCGCTGGCGATCGCCCAACGGCTCGCGGGCGGCGGACCCGTCATGGTGAAGGCCCAGGTCCATGCAGGGGGCCGCGGCAAGGCGGGCGGCGTGAAGCGCGCGAAGGACGCCGCCGAGGCCGCCCAGCACGCCGCCACGATCCTGGGCATGACCATCAAGGGACTCACGGTCCGGAAGGTGCTCGTGGTCCCCGCCGCCGAAATCGCCACGGAGAGCTACGCCGGGATCGTCGTGGACCGCGAGTCCCGCCGCCCGGCGCTGATGGTCAGCGCCGCGGGCGGCGTCGACATCGAGGAAGTCGCGGCGCACACCCCCGAGCGGATCCACCGGCTGGCCGTGGACCCCCGCTACGGCCTCCTGCCGCACCAGGCCCTCACGCTCGGGTTCCGGCTGTACGGAGAGCTTGCCCAGGCGCGCGCCGCCGCGGGCATTCTGGAGAAGCTGTACGCCGCGTTCTACGGCGTGGGCGCGTCCCTCGCCGAGATCAACCCGCTGGCCACCACGCCCGACGGCCGAGTGGTGGCCCTCGACGCGAAGATCGTGATCGACGACAACGAGCTCGACCGCCGCCCCGACATTGCGGCGCTGCGCGACGCCTCGGCCGAGGCGCCGTCCGAGGCGCGGGCTCGCGAGGCGGGGCTCACGTTCATCAAGCTCGACGGCGCGGTGGGCTGCTGCGTGAACGGCGCCGGGCTCGCCATGGCGACCATGGACCTGGTCAAGTATTACGGCGGCGAGCCGGCCAATTTTCTCGACATCGGCGGCAGCTCGAACCCCCAGAAGGTCGTCAACGCGCTCCGCATCATCACCGCCGACCCAAACGTCACGGCGATTCTGTTCAACATCTTCGGCGGCATCACCAGGTGCGACGACGTGGCGAACGGCATCGTGGAGGCGACGCGCCAGCTCTCCCTCAAAGTTCCCTTGGTGATCCGGCTCACCGGGACGAACGAGGCCGAGGCGGTTCAAATCCTCACCGCGGCCGGCTTCTCCGCCCTCACCGACATGGACGAGGCGGTACAGCGGGCGGTCGCGGCGGCGAGGGCGCGGGCCGCGTGAGCATCTTCATCGACCGGCACACGCGCCTCCTGGTGCAGGGCATCACCGGCCGGGACGGCTCGTTCCACGCGCGGCAGATGACCGCCTACGGGACGAACGTCGTCGCGGGGGTGACGCCCGGCAAAGGCGGCCAGCGGTTCGACGGCGCGACGCCGATCTATCACACCGTCGCCGACGCCGCGCGGGAGACGGACCCCAATACGGCGGTGATCTACGTGCCCGCTGCGGGCGCGGCGTCGGCGATCTTCGAGGCGGCGGACGCCGGGATCGGCCTGATCGTCTGCATCACCGAGGGAATCCCGGTCCTGGACATGACCAGGGTGCTCCCCTATCTGCACGAGCGCGGCGCACGGCTCATCGGCCCCAACTGCCCGGGCCTGATCTCGCCGGGCAAGAGCAAGGTCGGGATCATTCCCGGGAACATTTGCACGCCCGGCCGGATCGGCGTCGTGTCGCGGAGCGGCACGCTCACCTACGAGATCATCCACCAGCTCTCGACCCGCGGCTACGGCCAGTCCACCTGCGTCGGGATTGGCGGGGATCCCCTCATCGGCACGAGCTTCACCGACTGCCTCGGCGCATTCGAGGCGGACCCGGAGACCCAGGCGGTGGTGATGATTGGCGAAATCGGGGGGACGGACGAACAACAGGCGGGAGAGTTCGTGCGGCGCGCGATGACGAAGCCGGTGATCGGCTTCATCGCCGGGCAGACCGCGCCGCCCGGCCGCCGCATGGGTCACGCCGGGGCGATCATCTCCGGCTCGAGCGGTACGGCCGCCGAGAAAATGGCCGCCTTGCAGCGCGCCGGGATCTCCGTCATGAAGCGGCCGGCCGACGTGGTCGAGCTCCTCGAGCAACGCTTGTGAAGCTGCGAGACGTCCTCAGGCCCGAGCACATCATCGTCCCGCTCCGCGCGACGACGGTCAAGACGGCGACCGAACAGCTGGCCGAGCGGCTGATCGCCGCGGGCGCCGTGGCGGAGCCCCAGCGTCTCAAGGCCGTGATCCAGCACACGTGGCCCGAGGACATGGTGAGCGTGGGGGAGCACGCATTTCTCCCGCACTTCCGCACCGAGGCTGTGCGCGGCCTCGCCACGGCGGTCGGGATCTCCGTCACGCCGATCCGCTGGGACAGGGACCCGAACCGCACGGCGCGCATCGTGATCTTCATCGTGGCCCCCGTGCGCGACGCCACGCTGTACCTGCAAGTCGTCGGGGCGTTCGCCCGCAGCCTGTCCGATGCGGAGACGGTGCTGGCGCTCCTCGCCGCACAGACGCCCGAAGACGTCGCCCAGCTCCCCGCCCTCGGGGCGGTGGAGCTGCCAAGCCAGCTCACGGTCAAGGACATCATGACCCCGCAGGCGTTCACTGTGCGGCCCGACCAGACCCTCGGCGAGGTGGCCCGCCTGATGGTCGAGCGCGAGATCCGCGCCCTGCCGGTCGTGGACGACGCGGGCTCCTTCGTTGGGATGATCACCCACCGGGAGCTGCTGCGTTACCTGATCCCCGACTACCTCCAGCGCACCAAGAGCGGCGAGTTCCGCGTGCCGACTCGTAGCCAGCTGCAGCGCGGCTCCACCGACCCGCGGCTCATCGCCGTGAAGGACGCGATGGCGCGCACGGTCCTGTGCCTGTCCGAGGACCAGACCCTGGCGGACGTGGCGAACCTCATGAGCTCGAAGGACGTGGACCGCTTCCCGGTGGTGCGGGAGGGGGTCGTGGTGGGATTCCTGACGCGGGCGGACGTCATCCGCCGCCTCATCGCCCCCTAACACCTAACACCCGACACCCGATGTTCACCCTCGCGATCATCAAGCCGGACGCCGTCGGTGCCGGCAAGACCGGACAGATTCTCGCGCACCTCGAGCAGGCGGGTTTCAAGATCCGCGCGGCCCGCCTCGTCAGGCTCTCGACGGTTCAGGCCGAGGCGTTCTACGAGGTCCACCGAGCGCGGCCGTTCTACCGGCCGCTCGTCCGCTTCATGACGTCGGGGCCCGGCCTCGCCCTGGCGCTCGAGCGGGACAACGCCGTTGCCCACCTGCGGGTGGTGATCGGGGCGACCGATCCCGCCGAGGCCCAGCCCGGCACCGTGCGGCAGCTCTATGCCGAGTCCAAAGAGCGCAACGCGATTCACGCCGCGGATTCCCCGGAAAACGCCGCCCGAGAGATCGCCTTCTTCTTTCCGGAGCGGGAGCTCCGGGAGTTGGCGGCGCCCGGTGCCAGTTAGCTTGACGCAAGTCCCACAACGGTTTAGGTTCGCTCGTCTATGTTACTGGTTGACCTCCGGGAGTTCGCTCGCGGGCCCGTCGAGACGCGGGCGGAGCTCGCAGGTGACGACCCCCTGTTCGAGGGTCTGGGGGCCGCCCTGGCCGGCCCGGTGCGCGTGACCGGCCGCCTCCAGGCGGCCGGGGAAGCGCGTTTCTATTGGCGCGGCTCCTTGGACACGATCGTCGCGACCGAGTGCCGGCGTTGCCTCCGGGCGGTGTCGGTGGCGGTCAAGGCCGAGATCCACGCGCTGTTCACGAAGGACCACGACGCCCTCGAAGACCCGGACTCCTATCCGTTGGCACGGGAAGCCACCGAGATCGACCTCCGCCCCGCCGTCCGGGAGGAGTTGCTGCTCGCCGTGCCGCAGTGGGGGGTGCTGTGTCGGGATGACTGTCGCGGGCTGTGCCCGCGCTGCGGGAGGGACCTCAACGCGGGTCCGTGCGGCTGCGCGTCGGCGGTGGATCATCGCTGGCAGGAGTTGGCGGCCTTCAAAGGAAAGCTCCGCGAGTAAGGGGACAGGGACCGATGGCGGTACCGAAGCGAAGAACGTCCAAGCGCAAGAAGCGCGCGCGGCGCACCCACTACAAGGCGGCGCCCATTGCGCTCCAGCCCTGCCCGCGCTGCGGTGACCTGAAGCGGCCGCACCGGGTCTGCCCAACCTGCGGGTATTACAAGGGCGAGCAGCGGGTCGCGGTAGAGGACTAGGGTGGCGATCCGGATCGCCCTGGATGCGATGGGGGGCGACAACGCCCCGCGGGCCGAGGTCGAAGGCGCGGTGATGGCACTGGGCGAGCTGCCGCCTTCCGTCCGCATCCAGCTCGTGGGGCGGACGGCCGACATCGAGGCCGCGCTGAAGCCGCTCGGCGAAGTCGACCGCAGCCGGCTCGACATCGTCGAGGCGCCCGAGGTGGTCGGCATGGGGGAGAAACCGCTCGCCGCCATCAAGAGCAAGCGGGGCTCGTCCATCGCCGTCGGGCTCGGTCTCCAGAAGCAGGGCCGGTCGGACGCCTTCCTCTCGGCCGGCAACACAGGAGCCGTCATGGCGGGGGCGACCCTCCTCTTGCGCCTCCACGAAGGCGTGCAGCGCGCCGCGATCGGCGCTCCCTTCCCCACCGCGGGTCACTCGGTGCTCGTCATCGACGGCGGCGCGAACGTCGACTGTGACGCCCGCGAGCTCGTCGGCTTCGCCCATCTCGGCTCCCTCTACGCCCGGGACGTCATGGGCCGTCAGAACCCGGCCCCCGGCGTCGGGCTGCTGAACGTGGGGGAGGAGGACGAGAAGGGGAACGCGGTCGTCAAGGAGGCCCACCAGCTTCTCAAGACCGCGTCCGGGATCCGTTACGTCGGGAACGTGGAGGGGCGCGACATCCTGGCGGGGCAGTGCCGCAGCGGCCAGATCGACGTCGTCGTGTGCGACGGCTTCGTCGGCAACGCCGTCCTCAAGTTCTACGAGTCCGCCGGGCGCATGTTCACAGGGATGCTCAAGCAGGCGGCGCCCGACGTGCTCACCCGCCCCGAGGTCACGCAGCTGTTCAGGTTCCTCGACTATTCGGAGTACGGCGGGGCTCCCCTCCTGGGCGTCAAGGGGGTGGTGATCATCTGCCACGGCGCTTCACCGCCGCGCGCCATCAAGAACGCCGTGCGGGTGGCGGCGCAGATGGTGGAGAGCCACCTCGACCAGGACATCGACGCCGAATTCGCGGAGGGAGGCGCCGTGCGATGAAGCGTCCGATCGTGGAGCTCTGGGGCACGGGCTGCTATACGCCCCAGCGCGCAATGACGAACGAGGAGTTCTCGAAGCGCCTCGACACCTCGGACCAGTGGATCGTGGAGCGGACGGGCATTCGCGAGCGGCGGGTGGCGGAGCCGAACGAGTCGAATGCCTGCATGGCGAAGGCCGCGGCCGAGCAGCTGCTCCGGCGGAACGGGCTCGCGCCCTCCGATCTCGACACGATCATCCTCGCGACGTGCTCCCCCGACCGGCTGCTTCCCTCACAGGCGTGCGATCTCCAGGCGATCCTCGGGGCGAAGAGCGCCGCCGCCTTCGACGTGGGAGCCGCCTGCACCGGGTTCCTCTATGGGCTCAGCGTGGCGGAAGGGCTGATCGCCGCGGAGCAGGCGAAGACGATCCTGGTCGTGGCCTCGGAGAAGCTCACCAGCATCATGGACTGGACGGACCGGGCCACGGCGGTGCTGTTCGGCGACGGCGCCGGCGCGACGATCGTGCGGCGGAGCACAAACGGCCGGGGGATTCTCGCGAGCTACATGCGGTCCGACGGCACGCTGGCGGAGCTCCTGTACCGACCCGGCGGCGGCGGCACGCACCCGCCGGATGAGGCCCTGCTCAAGGACCACTCGTACTACATCAAGATGGCGGGACGCGAGGTGTTCAAGGCCGCGGTGCTTTCGATGGCGGATGCGTGCGATCATGCCCTCGAGCGGGCAGGCCTCGTCGCCGCCGACATCGACTTGCTGATCCCGCACCAGGCGAATACGCGGATCATCGAGGCGACCGCCAAGCACGCGGGCCTTCCCATGGACAAGGTGTACGTGAACGTGGACCGCTTCGGCAACACGTCGGCCGCCTCCATCCCGATCGCGCTCGACGAGGCCGTGCAGTGCGGCCGGCTCGTACCGGGGATGAAGCTGCTGTTCGTCGCGTTCGGCGCGGGCTTCACGTGGGCGAGCATGGTGGTGCAGTGGTAACCGCCCCGGCGATCGTCTGGCTCTGCCCCGGTCAGGGCGCTCAAGCAGTCGGAATGGGGAAGGATCTGGCCGCGCGGTTTCCGGCGGCCCGGGAAACGCTTTGCGCGATCGACGACGCCCTGGGGTTCAGCCTGAGCCGCCTGATGTTCGACGGGCCGGAGCAGGAGCTCGCGGCCACGCACAACGCCCAGCCGGCGATCTTGGCGCACTCGGCGGCGGTGTTCGCGGTGGTCGCGCCGCACACCGACGGCCGCGGCGTCGCGGCGGCGGGGCACTCGCTCGGCGAGTACTCGGCGTACGTGACGGCCGGGGCGCTCACGCCGACCGGCGCGGCGGCCCTGGTGCGGCAGCGCGGCGAGCTGATGCGCCAGGCCGGGGCGGAGCGGCCGGGCACGATGGCGGCGGTGCTGGGTCTCGCCACGACGGACGTCGAGGCCGCGTGCCGGGAGGCGTCGAGCGACGGCTCCGTCGCCGTGCCGGCGAACCTCAACGCGCCAGACCAAACGGTCATATCCGGCGACCCGGACGCCGTGGCGAGGGCGGGGGAGGCATGCAGGGCCCGGGGCGCGAAGCGGGTGATCCCCCTCAAGGTCAGCGGCGCCTTCCACTCCCCGCTCATGGCGCCGGTCGCGCAGCGATTGCACGGCGCGCTCGAGAAGGCGCCGTTCCAGGATCCGGCGTTCCCCGTCATCGCCAACGCCACGGCCGAGCCCGTGCGAGAGGCGGGCCGGGCCCGGCGGCTCCTCACCGACCAGCTCACGGCGCCCGTGCGCTGGGTCGCCTGCATGCAGCAGGCCGCCCGCCTGGTCGGGGAGGGAGAGCGCGCGCGGTTCGTCGAGATCGGACCGGGACGGGTGCTCGCCGGACTGCTGACTCGGATCGTGCCGAACGCGGACGTCGTGAGTCTCGGGACGGCGGATGAGGTGGAAGACTTCCTGAAGGCGGCTTGAGACAATGCGGAATGCGGAGTGCGGAATGGACAACAAATGCGGAATGCGGAGTGCGGAATGCGGAATTTAAGGGAAAGGTCGTGCCGCGGCACGATGCTCACCCTTACACTCCGCACTCCGCACTCCGCATTCCGCACTGGCGGTATTCGATGAAAATCGATCTCTCCGAAAAGGTGGCCCTCGTGACGGGCGGCAGCCGCGGTATCGGCTACTCGATCGCGCGGTCGCTCGCGGGGGCGAGCGCGAAGGTGGCGGTGGTGGCGCGGGACGGCGCCAAGGCGAACGCCGCGGCGACTTCCCTGGGCGACGGCGCGGGACGCGGCTACTCCTGTAACGTGAGCGACGCCGGGCAGGTCGAGACGGCGGTCGCAGCGGTAGAGAAGGACTTCGGCCAGATCGACATCCTCGTGAACAACGCGGGGACCACGCGGGACAACCTCTTGTTCCGGATCAGCGAGGAGGATTGGAGCACGGTCCTCGACACGAATTTGAAGGGCGCCTTCCTGATGACGAAGCACGCGGCGCGGGGGATGATCAAGCGCCGCTGGGGCCGGATCATCAACATCACGAGCGTCGTAGGGATCGCCGGCAACAAGGGACAGGCGAACTACACGGCCTCGAAGGCGGGCCTGATCGGGCTCACCAAGTCGGTGTCTAAGGAGCTGGCCTCGCGCAATGTCCTGGTGAACGCCGTGGCGCCGGGGTTCATCGACACCGAGCTGACCCAGACGATCACCCCGGAAGCGCGCGAGAGCTTCATCAGGGCGATCCCGCTCGGCCGCCTCGGCCGGGGGCTGGACGTGGCGTCCGCCGTGCTCTTTCTCACGTCCGAGTACGCGAGCTACATTACGGGGCAAGTGCTGGTCGTCGACGGCGGCATGGTGCTGTGACCCATTTTCCACACCTCCTTTGAGGGCACCCCATGGCAATGGACATGAAGCAGCTCGAAGAGAAGGTCAAAGACATCATCGTCGAAGAGCTGGGCGTGGAGCGCGACAAGCTCACGGCCGACGCGAGCTTCATGGAAGACCTGGGCGCGGACAGTCTGGACACCGTCGAGCTGGTCATGGCCTTCGAGAAGGAATTCGACATCGACATCCCGGACGAGGAAGCCGAGAAGCTGCGGACCGTGGGGCAGGCGCTCCAATACCTGCACGACAAGATGGGGAAATAGCGAGTGCCGCGCCGCGTGGCGGTCACGGGCCTGGGGCTGATGACGCCGCTGGGGACCGACGTCCAGAGCACGTGGGACGGTCTCGTCGCGGGTCGCTCGGGTGCGGGGCCGATCACGCGGTTCGATCCGTCGCAGTCGCCGGTGCGGTTCGCCTGCGAGGTGCAGGGCTTCGACCCGGCGCGGTATCTCGAGAAGAAGGAGATCCGCCGGTACGACCTGTTCGCGCAG
Source organism: Gemmatimonadota bacterium (assembly GCA_003222235.1). Taxonomy (GTDB): domain Bacteria; phylum Gemmatimonadota; class Gemmatimonadetes; order Gemmatimonadales; family GWC2-71-9; genus AG12. Next base: position 23,540 of record QHVD01000028.1, read on the forward strand.
TACGCGATCGGAGCGGCCGAGCAGGCGGTGGTGGACGCCTGTCTGGCGAGTAATTGGGGCAAGGTGCGCCTGGAACGGGTGGGCGTGCTGATCGGGACGGGGACGGGCGGGGTCGCCACCTTCGAGGAGAACTGCCGCGCCCTGGTCGAGAAGGGGCCGAGCCGGGTCTCGCCGTTCTTTATCCCCATGTACATGCCCAACGCGGCCGCGGCGCTGATCTCGATGCGCTACGGCGCCAAGGGGCCGAATTACTGCACCGTGTCGGCGTGCGCGTCGTCGGCGCACGCGCTGGCGGACGCGGTGCAGCTGATCCGCAACGACGCGGCGGACGTCATCATCGCCGGCGGCGCCGAGGCGGCGATCACGCCGCTCGCCGTGGCGAGCTTCGCCAACATGAAAGCGCTCTCCGAGCGCAACGACGATCCGGCGACGGCGAGCCGGCCGTTCGACAAAGACCGCGACGGGTTCGTGATGGGCGACGGAGCCGCGGTGATGATTCTGGAAGAGTGGGAGCACGCGCGGCGCCGCGGCGCGAAGATCTACGCCGAGCTGGCGGGGTTCGGGATGACCGCCGACGCGCATCACATCACGGCGCCTGCGCAGGACGGCGCCGGCGCGCAGGAGGCCATGCGGCTGTGTCTGGCGGACGGCGGCGTCCAGCCGGAGGAGGTCCGCTACATCAACGCCCACGGCACATCGACGCCGTTCGGCGACGCGGCCGAGACGGCGGCCGTGAAGGGGGTGTTCGGCCCCCACGCCCGCCGGCTGGTCTTCGGATCCACGAAGTCCATGACCGGTCACCTGCTCGGCGCCGCGGGCGCGCTCGAGGCGGCGGTGTGCGCGCTGGTCGTGCAGAGGGGGATCATCCCGCCCACCATCAACCAGTTCACCCCCGACCCGGCCTGCGACCTCGACTCCGCGCCCAACAAGGCGGTGCAGCGGCCGGTGAGCGTCGCGCTCTCGAACTCCTTCGGGTTCGGCGGCCACAACGTGACGCTGGCCGTAAAAAGGGCGGCGTGATGCCAATGCGGAATGCGGAGTGCGGAGTGCGGAGTGCGGAATCTAAGGGTGAGCGCCGTGCGGACGCTCTCGCATCCATGACCGCCCGGGATCCGGCCCTCCAGCCGATCGCGGACAAGGTCGAGCGCGGGGAGCGCCTTAGCCGGGCCGACGCGCTCACACTCTTCAACTCGCCCGACCTCCTCGGCATCGGCCGGCTGGCCGACCGAGCCAACCGCCGCCGTAACGGCGACCGGGTGTACTTCGCGGCGAACCAGCACATCAATCCGACGAACGTCTGCGTTCTCCGCAACACGTGCGTCTTCTGCTCGTTCGCGCGCATGCCGCAGGAGGACGGGGCCTACACGCGCAGCCTCGACGAGGTGTTCGCTGAGGCCGAGGCCGCGCGCGACAACCCGACCCGAGAGTTCCACATCGTGGGCGGCCTGCACCCGAAGCTGCGACTCGGCTACTACCTCGACATGTTCCGCGGCCTGGCGCAGCGGCACCCCGGCGTCCAGATCAAGGCGCTCACCGCCGTGGAAGTCGCCCACCTCGCCCGCCTCGAGAACCAAGGACGCCGGGGTCACGAGCTTGCCGGGCGGCGGGGCGGAGGTCTTCAGTCCGGCGGCGCGTGCGACGATCGCCGACAAGAAGCTCTCGGGCGAGGAATGGCTGGCGGTGCACCGCGAAGCGCACCACGTGGGACTGCCGTCCAACTGCACGATGCTCTACGGCCACGTGGAGACGATGGAAGACCGCGCGGACCACCTGCTCGCGCTCCGCGCGCTTCAGGACGAGACCGGCGGGTTCCTCACCTACATCCCGCTCGCGTATCATCCGGATCACAACGAGCTGGGCGAGGCGCTGGGCCGGCAGGGGACCGCCACGTCGGGCTTCGACGACCTCAAGAACATCGCCATCGGCCGGCTGGTGCTCGACAACGTCCCGCACGTGAAGACCCACTGGCCCATGGTGACGCCCTTCATCTCCCAGGTCGCGCTCACCTTCGGGTGCGACGACCTGGAGGGCACCGTAGTGTTCGAGCGCGTCTACCACGAGGCGGGGGCGGCGACACCGATGTGGCTGTCGTACGATCAGATCATCGAGCTGATCCGCGGAGCGGGGAAGGAGCCGGTCGAGCGGGACTCACTCTATCGGGTGGTGCGCACGTTCGAGGACTGGGTGCCCGCCGCGGCCGCCGCACGGCCCCAGGGACCGCAAGGGCCCACCTTCCACATCTCCCACCGTCCCCGGGCCACCGCCCGGGGCCAGCGGGGGCCGCTCGTGCCCGCAGTGGAGAGCGCGGAGTAGACTAACCCCGGGTACTGACCCCGGGCGCAAGCCCGGGGTGCCGGGGGGACGGGGATCGCCATGCGAGTAGGCCGGATCGGCTACATCAACTGTTATCCAGTGTACGGGGCGATCGACCGCGGCGTGGTCGCGCTCGCGGCTGAGCTCGTGACCGGCACGCCGGTAGAGCTGAACGAGCTGCTCGTCGCCGGCGAGCTCGACGTCAGCGTGATCAGCGCGGTAGAGTACGCACGGCACGCCCGGGATCTCGTGCTCCTGCCCGAGCTCGCGATCTCATGCGACGGCCCGGTGCGGAGCGTCGCCCTGTTCAGCCGGCGCCCGGTCGGCCAGTTGGACGGGCGGACCGTGCTGCTCACCGCCTCCTCCCGCACGGCGGTGGCGCTCCTGGAGCTCCTGTGTCGCGACGTCTGGAAGGTGCGACCGCGTTTCGCCCAGACGCGGGCGGAAGGCCCCGACTTGGGCGCGCTCGAGCGGCTACCCCATGATGCGGTGCTAGTGATCGGGGACGCGGCGCTGCTGCTCGCGGCGCGGCGTGCCTACCCCCATCGCTACGATTTGGGAGAGGAGTGGAAGCGCTGGACCGGCCTGCCCTTCGTGTTCGCCGTGTGGGCGGCGCGGCGCGGCGCGGGCGGCAACGCGGCGAAGGCGCGGCTGGTGCACGAGGCATTGCTGGCGTCGCGCGCCTGGGGACTCGGGCACCTGGACCTCCTCGCCGAGGCCGCCGCCCGCTCCTGCGCGCTGCCTCGTGCGAGGTGCCTCGAATATTTCGCCGGGCTCGATTACGCTCTCGATGACAGGCACCTGGCCGGGCTCACCGATTTCTTCCGCCGCCTCGCCGCGGAGGGCCTCGTCCCCGACGCGTCGCTCCAGTTCCTGCACGTGGCGTGACCGTGGTCGGCCGCGGTGGTACCGAGTTCCGCTCCTACCTCGAGCTCTACGAGCAGGCCTCGCTCCTCGAGCTGGGCGCGCTCGCCGACGAGCGGCGCTGGCAGCTTCACCCCGAGAACGTCGTCACCTACATCATCGACCGGAACATCAACTACACCAATGTCTGCGTCGCCGACTGCAAGTTCTGCGCGTTTTACCGCCGGCCCAGGCACACCGAGGGCTACGTGCTCTCGTTCGAGGAGATCGGCCGCAAGATCGACGAGGTGAAGGCGCTGGGCGGCGTGCAGATACTGATGCAGGGCGGCCACAACCCCTACATCCCGTTCGAGTGGTACCTCGACCTGCTCCGCTACATCAAGCGGCACCACCCCATCCACATCCACGCCTTCTCGCCGTCGGAGATCGACTTCTTTGCCGGTCGCTATGGGATCTCGATCGAGGCGGTGCTCAAGGAGCTGATGGCCGCCGGGCTCGACTCGATCCCGGGCGGGGGCGGCGAGATCCTGGTCCAGGAGATCCGCGACCGGGTCGCGAAGAAGAAAGCCGGCGCCGACCGCTGGCTCGAGGTGATGGAGACCGCGCACCGGCTCGGATTGAAGACCTCCGTGACCATGATGTACGGCCTGGGCGAGACGCTCGCCGACCGGATCGAGCACCTCGTTCGGGTCAAAGCGGTGCAGGCGCGCACGGGCGGGTTCACCGCGTTCATCTGCTGGCCGCTCCAGCCCGAGCACACCGAGCTCGAGCACCTCGGCAAGACCGACGCGGTCACCTATCTCCGCACCCAGGCGATCTCCCGCATCGTGCTCGACAACGTCCCCAACATCCAGGCCTCGTGGGTGACGATGGGCCCGAAGATCGGCCAGGTGGCGCTGCGCTTCGGCGCGAACGACTTCGGGTCCCTGATGATGGAGGAGAACGTCGTCTCCGCCGCAGGCACGACGTGGCGGATGACCCTGCCCGAGATGCAGCGCCTCATCGCGGACGCGGGCTACATCCCGAAACAGCGGCGCCAGGACTACTCCGTGATCGATGCATCGGGAAACGGGAAACGGGAAACGGGAAACGGGAAAGGAGAAGCAGTAAGCGTCGATGGCTGACGTGCTCATTCTCGTCGGCTCGGAAAACGACAAGCCGCGCATCGAGCCGGCCTTCGACGTCCTGGCGCAAGCGGGCGTCTCCTACGAGTTCCGGGTCTCCTCCGCCCACCGGCAGCCCGATCAGACGAGTCAACTCGTCAGGAATGCGCGCGCGAGCGGGTTCAGGGTGGTGATCGCGGGCGCGGGCCTCTCGGCGGCGCTTCCGGGATTCGCCGCCTCGCTCACCGACCTCCCCGTCATCGGGGTGCCGTTCGCCGTGGGCGCGCTGAACGGGCTGGACGCGCTGCTGGCGACGTCGCAGACGCCGAGCGGGGTGCCGGTCGCGACCGTGGGGATCGACAACGTGAAGAACGCCGCGCTGCTCGCGATTCGGATCCTCAAGGCGTGATGGCGTCCACGGCGCTGCGCATTGTGCACACCGTATTGCACACTCTGCACACCGTGTGGAAGCGGGTGGAAAAGAGCCCGTCGCGCTCGCGCGACAGGATCGCAAGCGAGTAGGACCCATGCGCGTCGGCATCGGTTACGACTCGCACCGCTTCGCCGACGGCCGCAAGCTGATCCTCGGAGGAGTGGAAGTCCCACACTCCCAAGGTCTTGCGGGCCATTCCGACGCCGACGCGGTGGCCCATGCGCTCACCGACGCGATTATGGGCGCCGCGGGGCTGGGGGACATCGGCGCTCTGTTTCCCGACACCGACGCTCGCTGGAAGAACGCCGATTCGATCTCCCTGCTGAGCCAGGCCTATCGGAAGGTTACCGAGGCGGGCCTCCGCTTCGTGAGCGCGGACATCACCGTGATCGCCGAGCAGCCGAGGATTGGACCGTACGTGGGCGAGATGCGGCGTAAGCTCGCGGGCGCGCTTTCCGCGGCGGCGGGCGCCGTCTCCGTGAAGGGGAAGAGCAATGAAGGAATGGGGTGGATCGGGAACGGGGAGGGGCTAGCCGTGATAGCCGTCGCCGTCTTGCAGTGACCCTGCTTCGCTTTCTCGACTCCCTCCCCCCAGGCCTCCTCTACGCGGCGATCGCCGGGCTCGCCGCGCTGGAGAGCGTCTTTCCGCCCGTGCCCGCGGATACGGCGGCGGCGTTCGGAGCCTTTCTCGCGGGCCGGGGGAGAATGAGCGCGTGGGCCGTGTTCGCCGTCACCTGGGGCGCCAACGTCGGCTCGGCGGCAGCCGTGTACGGTCTCGCCCGGCGCTACGGGCGGGCGTTCTGTCGCAGCCGGTTGGGCCGGAAGCTCGTGTCAGAGCGCGTGCTGCTGCACATCGAGCGGCAGTACCACCGCCACGGCACGTACGGAATCTTCCTGAGCCGACTCCTGCCGGTGTGGCGCGCCGTCGTGCCCCCATTCGCCGGGCTCGCGGGGCTCTCGGCGGCCCGCACGCTGCTGCCCCTCGCCCTCGCCTCGGGTCTCTGGTACGGGGTGCTGATCTTTCTCGTCGCGAGGCTGGGCGCCAATTTCGATGCCGTGCTGGCAACCGTGGGCCGCGTCAACCGGGTGCTCGCGGTGGTCGCGCTGGCGGCGTTGCTGGGCCTGGCGTTCGCGCTGAGGCGACGGCTCAAGCGATAGAAACCGCGCCATGACCGCAACCGAGGACACGTCCGGAGTCCGGTTTCCTCCGCCGCTGATTTACGTCGGAGGGTTCGTGATCGGCTACCTCCTGGATCGGGCGGTTCCGCTCACGCTCACATCCTGGCCGCTCGGCGAACCCCTCGGCTGGGCCCTGGTAGCCGTGGGAGTAGCGCTCATGGGCAGTGCGGTCATGACCTTCCGCCGCGCGGGAACGTCCCTGAACCCCGCCAAGCCCACGACCAGGGTGGTCGTGCATGGGCCGTACCGGTTCACCCGCAACCCGATGTACGTCGGCTGGGTGATCGTCTACCTCGGGTGCGTGCTCCTCACGAACACCGTCTGGCCGCTCGTGTCGCTGCCGGTCGTGCTCGTCCTGATCAGCCGGGCCGTCATCGCGAAGGAGGAGCGCTAC
>QHVD01000355.1 GCA_003222235.1 Gemmatimonadota bacterium
TTCGCCGCCTGCGGGAGGGGCTCTGCGCACAGCGACGCCACCACGTCGTCGGGCGGGCGCGTGTAGGCGCGCATCTCGGGCAGCCGCTCCCAGTGGCGGGCGGCGATCTCCGCCGCCCGGTGGAGCAGGGCGCGGAAGTCCCGCGCCTCGAGGTCGGGGAGAGACCTGCTCACGGGACGTTGTCCTCCACCAGGCAGAGAGTCGGACACCGGGCGCCTATCGCTATTCTCCGAGCGAGACCCGCACGATCACGCTCCGCCCGGGATCGAGCGCGAACTCCTTGTAGCGGCTGAGAAAGCTGCGGTAGGCGACGTTGGTCGCGTTGCGCACGGAGACATCGATGCGCCCGGCGCGCCCGAACAGGGGACGGTCGATCCCCGCTTCGACGTTGAGCAGGGCGTAGCCCGCCGTCGGGACGTCGAGCGGGTTGAGCCGGGTCTGACGCGTGACGAGCTCTACCTCGGCGGCGATCAAGGCGCGGTCGGCCCACCGGAGCGAGGCCATCCGGAGCTCGGCGCCGAGCGCCGCCCGTGCCGGCGGGACGAGCGGGAGCGGCTCCCCGGTCGATCGGTTGGTTCCGCGCACCGCGTCGAAGCGCGCCCGCAGCGCAAGCGGGGCCCGGACCTCGGCATCCATGGTGACCTCCGCGCCCGTCAACAGCGCGTCCGCCTGCTCGTAGCGGTAGACCCGAAGCGAGTCCCTGAATTCGTTCGTCGGCGTGATGAACACGTAGCGCGCGATCGCGTTGCGGTAGCCCGCCACTTCGGCGTGGAAGCGGCGTCCCTGCCAGCGCACGCTCACATCCACGTTCGTCCCCACCTCCGGCACCAGGTCGGGCCTCCCGATCTCGTAGCGCGCCTCGCCCGGATGCGCCCCGTTGGCGAAGAGCTCGAACAGGGTGGGCGCCCGCCACGCCCGACCGACGTTCGCGGCGACGCTGAGAGCCGGGACCGGGCGATACACGACGCCCGCGTCGCCCGAGACCGCGGTGTAGTCCCGCGCCTGGGACGACAGCGCGAGGGTCGCGTTGCTGTCGGCCGTGAGACGCCGGCGGTCGACCCGGGCCCCGGCGAGCAGGCTCCAGCGGCCGGGCGTCGCCTGCGCGAACGCGAACGCCGCGACGGCGCGAATCCGGGCATCGGGAACGAGCGGGATCGGCCCCCGGCTGTCGTTCGTCTGGTACAGCCCCGAGAGGCCGAGCGTGCCCCGCAAGCGCGTGCCCGCGACGCGGTGTGCGAGCACGTCGAGGGTGGCCGTGTTGAGCAGCAGGTCGAACGCGGTGCCCTCGAGCGGCGCGCCACCCGCGCTTGTGCCGGTGTCCGACACCTCGATCAGGGAGTGACGCTGCCACTGTGCTTTCGTCTCGAGCCGCAGCCCACCGATGACGTAATCCCCCGCGAGCTGGACGCGGTCGTCGGAGAGCTTGCGCTCGGGGCCCGCTTCCTCCGTCGTGCCGGCGGGCGGGCCCTCCGCCTCGAGCAGCTTGAACTCGCCGCCGTAGCGGGTGTAGCGCAGCGTCGTGCTGCCGCGCGCGCTGCGCAGGCCGAGGGTCGCCGCGCCGTTCAGCGCGCTGAAGCCGGTGTTGTCGAGCTCGCCCGCGGGCGTGTGCAGGTTGCCCGCGAGTCGGCCGATCGCGGCCGCGCGCCACGCCCACGGCCCGGAGGCGCCGTCGAGCCGGCCTGCGACGCCCACTTCCGCGTTGTTCGTGGCGCCGTAGACGTCGAGCGTGCTCCGCAGGCGGCTCGCTCCGCCCACTCCGCCGCTCGCGTCGGGGAGCTCCTCCGGGATCACGTTCACCACGCCGCCGATTGCGTCCGACCCGTACAGCACGCTCGCCGGTCCGCGGATGACCTCGATCCGCTGGGCGAGTCGGGCGTCGACCGAGGGGCCGTCCTCGTCGCTCCACGAGTAGTCTTCGAGGCGGCTGCCGTCGTCGAGCACCAGCACGCGGGCTCCCGCGAGCCCGCGGATCACGGGCTTCCCGATCTGCCCGCCGGTGCTCAGGGTGCGGATGCCCGGCAGCGTCTC
>QHVD01000356.1 GCA_003222235.1 Gemmatimonadota bacterium
TCGGCACGGAGCACGCTGCCTACCCCGGTAATCGTACCGCCCGTGCCCACCCCGGCGACGAAGGCGTCAATCTGGAGGAGCTGGGCGATGAGCTCGCGCGCCGTCGTCTGCCGGTGAATCTCCGGGTTCGCGGGGTTCGTGAACTGTTGCGGCATGTACCAGTCGGGATTCTCGACAAGCAACTCTTCCGCCCGCCGGATGGCGCCGTGCATGCCCTTGGTGTCGGGGCTGAGGACGAGGCGGGCACCGTACGCCTGGAGGAGGGAGCGACGCTCCTCGCTCATCGTGTCGGGCATCGTCAGCACGAGACGGTATCCCTTGACGGCCGCCACGAGCGCCAGCCCGATTCCCGTGTTGCCGCTCGTCGGCTCGATGATCGTGCCGCCCGGTTGGAGGGCGCCCTCGCGCTCCGCGGCTTCTACCATCGCGCGGCAGATGCGGTCCTTGACACTGCCGCCCGGATTGAGGTTCTCGAGTTTCGCCCACACTTCGGCACCGACACCCTCGAGCTGTGGCATGCGAGAGAGGCGAACGACGGGCGTCGAGCCGATCAGATCGAGCGGCGTGCGCGCGACTTGCGAGGCCAACGGCATGGTCGCGTTGCGGGAAAACGAGAGAAGCATGATATAGGCGCCGTGCGCGACGAGTCAATTGAACGCATCGTCGTCGTCTTCCCCGGAGCGCTCGGCGATTTCTTGCTCGCGCTCCCGGCGCTGCGCACGCTTCGCAAACGGCATGCGACCGGCCACCTCGTGCTGGTGGTGAACGACCCGCTGCGGTCGCTGGCCGCGCGCGCGGAGGTGGCCGACGCGACGGCGAGTCTCTCCGCAGCCGATACGGCCGGCCTCTTCGGCGCGGACCGGGTTCCAGCCTGGCTCGAAGGGCGACCCGCCGTCTACAGCTGGCTCGGGGCGGGCACGGGCGAGGTCCGCGCGCGAGTCAGTGCCGCGGCACGGGGCGCGTGCTTCTTCCGCGTGGAACGGGGCGATGGGACGATGCACGCCGCCGCTGCGTACGCGCGTGCCCTGGGCGCTCCCACGGGTGCGGGGGCGCTGGCCGCCGCCTGCCGTCTCACGCTGGCACCATCGACGCGCGCCCAGACGTTCATGGCCGACTTGAAGCCGCCCGTGCTCGTGATCCATCCCGGGGCCGGTAGTCGCGCCAAGCGCTGGGACGCTGCCGGTTTCGTGCAGGTGGGCGAGTGGTGGCGTGAGATGAGGGGAGAGGTGCTCGAGGTCGCGGGCCCGGCGGAAGCGGAGGACCCCCCGCTGCTCGGTTCGCCGATCGTGCGCGACTGGCCGCTCGCAGATCTCGCGACGGTGCTCGGGCGTGCCGCACTGTACCTCGGCAACGACAGCGGCGTCAGTCACCTCGCCGCGGCCGCGGGGGCGGCTGGCGTCGTCCTCTTCGGGCCGACGGATCCCCGCCGCTGGGGCCCCCTGGGAGCGCGCTTGGTCGCCCTGCGCGCCCGAACCACCGCTCCCGACGGCATCCCGCTCGCGTCGCTTCCTGCCGCGCGCGTGATCGCCGCCTGTCAGCGGAGGTTCGCCTTGACAAGGGGGGACCTCGATACTAGCGTCGGCGCATAAAACCTCAATTTTCCCGCAAGCGTCGCTCAAGGCAACCGAACCGAGCCGAGCAGCAGATCAAATAGATCGGCCCGCCGTGCGTCCAAGTGCTGTGGCCTGCGTAGCTCCGGAGGCTTGATGTCATGTCGAACACCCTCAGAACGACGCTCCTGCTCGGCCTCCTGACCGGCCTGCTCTTGTGGGTCGGCCAGGCGCTGGGCGGAGCGCAGGGTCTCGTCGTCGCGCTCGTCTTCGCGGCCGTGATGAACCTCGGGAGCTACTGGTTCTCGGACCGGATCGTGCTGCGCATGTACGGCGCTCAGGAGCTGCAGCCGGAGCAAGCGCCCGAGCTCTACGGCATTGTGAGAGAGCTCGCCGCCGGAGCTCACATGCCGATGCCGCGCGTCTACCTGATCCCGAGTGATTCGCCGAATGCCTTCGCCACCGGACGGAGTCCCGATCATGCCGCGGTCGCGGTGACCGCGGGAATCATGCGCCTGCTCACCCCCGACGAGCTGCGAGGCGTGCTGGCCCACGAGCTCTCACACGTCCACAACCGCGACACGCTCATCAGCGCGGTGGCCGCTACGCTGGCGGGTGTCGTGCTCATGGTCGCGCGAATGGCGCAGTTCGCGGCGCTCTTCGGCGGCGTGCGCCGCGACGAGCGGGAGGAAGGCGGCGGGGCACTCGAGCTCCTCCTCCTCGTCATCGTGGCGCCGCTGGCGGCGATGCTGATCCAGCTCGCCATCTCCCGCTCCCGGGAGTACCAGGCCGACGCGAGCGGGGCGCACCTGTCGCACAGCCCCGGTGCGCTCGCCTCCGCCCTCGAGAAGATCGCCAGCGCGGCGGGGCGTGTTCCGCTCCCGGCGGGGCCCGCCACGGCGCATCTCTTCATCGTGAATCCGCTCAGCGGGCAGAGGCTCGCAAGTCTCTT
>QHVD01000357.1 GCA_003222235.1 Gemmatimonadota bacterium
CAGTTGCGTCAAGACTTCTTCGGTCGTCTCGCGTGCCATGGCGCCAGGGTGCCACGGAGGACCACGAGAGGCGAACGGCGCGCAGGGGCGGCACGCTTACAGTTTCGCCGCTGAACGATAAAGGGGGGCCATCGGTCGCGGGAGGAGACATGCCCAAGGCGAAGCCGAGCAAACGCCCCGCATTCAGCGTACACACTGGGCTTCCCCGGGTTTCGTAGACACTCCGAACCGCACGAAAGTGCGATAGGAGAGTGTCATGGGGAGGCAGAAGCGGCGGCGGCGATCGTTCACGCCGGAGTTCAAGGCGGAAGCGGTCAAGGTGGTGCAGCAGAGCGGCAAGAGCGTCGCGTGGTCGCGCGGGAGCTCGACCTGACCGAGACCTCGCTCGCGGAACGACAGGGTGGAGGCACCGCCGCTGCCGGTTGACGGGACCGTGGGGCATGGCCAACACGAACGCGCCCACGAATCCACGAGGAGCTTTCTTCGCACCGCGAGCTCCACCAAGGCGAGCTGCTGCGTCGAGATCGCCTCCGGGCCACCCAAGCTGCCAGTGCACACGCGGCAGCGTGGCGCGGCCGCCTCCCTCAGTTCACGATCTGCTTGCGCAGGGCGAAGCGGACCAGCTCGGCCGTCTTGTGGAGGTCGAGCTTCTTCATGATCTGCTTGCGGTGCCCCTCCACCGTGCTCAGGCTGAGCGCGAGGGTGGTCGCGACCTTTGCGTTGGTGCGCCCCTCGGCGATGAGCTGGAGGATCTCGCGCTCCCGCCCCGTGAGTCGCGTGAGGTCGTCGTCGCCTTCCCCCGGCGGCTGCTCGCCTAGGTAGTCGCCGAGCAGCATGCGCGAGACCTCGGCGTTGAAGAACGACGCGCCGCGCCCGACCACCTTGACCGCCTTCACGAGATCCGTGTCCTCGGCGTCCTTCACCAGGTAGCCGCGCGCTCCCGCCTTCAAGCTCTGACGGACGAACATGCGGTCGGTGTGCATGGTGAGGATGAGCACCTTGGCGTCCTTCTCCTGCTTGAAGATGCGACGGGTGGCCTCGATCCCGTTGAGCTCGGGGAGCGTCAAGTCCATCACCACGACATCGGGCTGCAGGCGCTCCGTGAGCTCGACGGCGCTGCGGCCGTCGCCGGCCTCACCGACCACCTCGATCTCGTCGTCGGTGGCGAGGATGCAGCGCAGACCCTGACGGACGATCGTGTGATCGTCGACCAGCAGCACTCGGATCCTCTCCATCACGGCCTCCTATCGAAGCACGTCTCGCTGGCGTTTGCCTCCTCGCGCGAGCCCGCTCGGCGCGGGAAAATGCGGTACCCGCGGCAGAAAAATCGGTGAGCGGTCGTCCATCCGTGGCCGTCAGGGCCCAGCCGGCGTCACCGTCACGCTGTACCCCCCGCCGCTCTTCTTGAGCGCGGTGTCTACCCCTGCCCGTAGGAACGGAGAACTGTTCCTGAACATCCTCCTCGCCCGCCGCCCGGCTCTAAATGCGAACGGCCTGTGCGCGGTCGCGCACGGGCGACACGTCGAACAGAGGCCGGGTGACCATGCGCCCGCTGAATGAGCACGCCCACCCCCCGGTTTCGCGCGGCCGCCTCCCCCCTTTTTGCGCAGAGACTCCGGCCTTCTGGTTGGTGGCGTGCAAGATGGCATCTGCACGTTCGTCGTGCGCACCGGAGGTCAACAAGTCGAGCAGCGCGTTGCGGTCGGCACGGAGCAGACGTTCAACGAGTACCTGCTGCGCTGCCTGCCGCCCTCCTAGTTTTTTTGCATGCCGACGACGGCCCGCAAGACAGGGAGTACGGCGAGCACCCAGATGGGTGGCTTCGCGCGCCGCTCCGGGGTTGGCACCTTGAGGCTTGCCGGGACGACCTTCACGAGAAAGACCGTGAGGCTGATGACGTAGAACGCGAGAAAGTAGATACGCAGCGTGTCCTCCGTGTCTAACTCTCCCCGCCATCTACACGAAGTCGCGGCGCTTCTGGTACACAGAGGCCATACGTGGGCGGCATCGCGGTCCACATTGGTGCCAGGTGGCGGGCAGCGCCGCACCCGGTGAGGTCCTCGTCTCCAGCACCGTCAGGGACCTGGTCACGGGCTCGGGCCTGCGCTTCATGGATCGTGGCACGCACAACCTCCACGGCGTGCCCGGGGAGTGGCGCCTCTTCGCGGTGGAGGGCTGAGCGGGCTGACCCGCGGATCGAGTTCCACGGTAGGTTCACGAGCCGGGGCGCGCAGGCACGAACGGCACGGCGAGACCAGCTACCTGGGGGCGTGCGATGCGCCAAAAAAGCGGACCTCGGCTGAACGCGCGAAGATCAGACGTCGTCGGACATTGTCTGCCAAATCGGGTACCGCATTTCACATCTCATGGCCGTCCATACGAACACGATCCAACCCGAGACGCTCGGCGCATTGCTCAAGCACTTCGTCGTCACCGAGGGGCCGCCGGCGTAGCCGCGTCCATCCGATGGCCCTCAGCCGCTCGATCTCGCCCAAGGAGGTCGGGGATGTTGGTCCAACTCGACCTCGGCGGCCAGGGCGAGTGGTCAAACGCGCAGAGCGGAAGGTTCAAAACGCCGCAAGGCGATTGAGCGGCCAGACCCACCAAGGGCCATGGTGAGACGGCGCGAAGAACGCCCACTGGTAGCTATTCGGGTCGGCCACGAACGCCTCGATGCGCCGGCCCTCGTCAGACGGAGTTGCAAACCTGCCTCCCAGCGCGCATAGCCGGCTCGGGACGCTCATGAAGGACCCAGACCTCGTTCCGCTTGCGGCGTGGATCATGTGGGAGGCGTTCTTCGATGAGCCAGAGCCCACGGACGCGCACCGCAAGGATGACCAGAGGCGGGAACCGCCCGAGGTGAAGCCGCCTCCGCGCACTCGGTAACAAAGCGTTAGCCCGGCCCACAGGTCGGCCCCGCAGGCGCTCGATCTCGCCCAGCAGCTCGGGGTTGCGGTCGAGATCAACGTCGATTCGGCGCGCTGGGTCTATCCGCGCGCGTTAGGCCCGCCGAGAGGGTACGGGTAGCGTTCTAGTCTGGCTGCCGGGCACCAACCCGGAATCCAAGGTCCAGACAATCGCTGATGCATGGGTCTAGAACGGCGCTCTTGCAGGCAGCCTGACAAGTGCGATCCTGATCGCATTCCCTCAAGCACTCCGTGACACGGTCGTTGCAGTACGATCGGCACTCTCGGCCGCCACTCTTCCCCGGCGACAGAAAAGAGCACGCTGCGACCAGGCAAACGACCGCGAGCAGCAAGCCCCGCATCATCCGCTCCTCCGCGCGCCCGCCGCGATGGACGCCCGCACGGCATCCCGCCGGCTCTTGATTGGGTCTCGTGGCTCCAAGCGTAGGCCAGCCCCGGCCTTGGGATGCCCCTTGAGGACGAACACCTCCACGACGCCTTCCCATACCGTC